>NZ_JBEAJA010000026.1:0-33264 GCF_040064755.1 Klebsiella sp. GB_Kp056
TGGAGAACCTGGTGATTGTCAGCACCAAGGACGCCGTGCTGGTGATGAACCGCGAACGTTCCCAGGACGTGAAGAAGGCGGTCGAGTTCCTCAAGCAGAACCAGCGCAGCGAATACAAGCGCCACCGCGAGATTTACCGTCCCTGGGGCCGCTGCGACGTGGTGGTCCAGACCCCGCGCTTCAACGTCAACCGTATCACGGTGAAACCGGGCGGCGCCTTCTCGATGCAGATGCACCACCACCGCGCCGAGCACTGGGTCATTCTCGCCGGCACCGGTCAGGTGACGGTCAACGGCAAGCAGTTCCTGCTGACCGAGAACCAGTCCACCTTTATTCCGATTGGCGCCGAGCACAGCCTGGAAAACCCGGGCCGCATTCCGCTGGAAGTGCTGGAGATCCAGTCGGGGTCGTACCTCGGCGAGGACGACATTATTCGTATTAAAGACCAGTATGGTCGTTGCTAATTTTTTTCGGGACAAAATGCAGAATGACACAGTTAACATGCTTTAAGGCTTATGACATCCGTGGTGAACTGGGCGAGGAGCTGAACGAGGACATCGCCTACCGTATCGGCCGCGCCTACGGCGAGTTTCTGAAACCCGGGAAGATAGTGGTGGGGGGCGATGTGCGCCTCACCAGCGAATCGCTGAAGCTGGCGCTGGCCCGCGGGCTGATGGACGCCGGCACCGACGTGCTGGATATCGGCCTGAGCGGTACCGAAGAGATTTACTTCGCCACCTTCCACCTCGGGGTGGACGGCGGTATCGAGGTGACGGCCAGCCACAACCCGATGAACTACAACGGCATGAAGCTGGTGCGCGAGAACGCGAAGCCCATCAGCGGCGACACCGGCCTGCGTGACATCCAGCGCCTGGCGGAGGAAAACCAGTTCCCGCCGGTGGACCCGGCGCGTCGCGGGACCCTGCGCCAGATTTCGGTGCTGAAGGAGTACGTTGACCACCTGATGGGCTACGTGGACCTGGCGAACTTCACCCGTCCGCTGAAGCTGGTGGTGAACTCCGGCAACGGGGCGGCGGGGCACGTGATTGATGAGGTGGAGAAACGCTTTGCGGCGGCCGGGGCGCCGGTGACCTTTATCAAGGTGCATCACCAGCCGGACGGCCATTTCCCGAACGGTATCCCGAACCCGCTGCTGCCGGAGTGCCGCCAGGACACCGCCGACGCGGTGCGTGCGCATCAGGCAGACATGGGGATCGCCTTTGACGGCGACTTCGACCGCTGCTTCCTGTTCGATGACGAGGCGTCGTTTATCGAGGGATACTACATTGTCGGCCTGCTGGCGGAAGCGTTCCTGCAGAAGCAGCCGGGGGCGAAAATCATTCACGACCCGCGCCTGACGTGGAACACGGTGGACATCGTGACCCGCAGCGGCGGGCAGCCGGTGATGTCGAAGACGGGGCATGCGTTCATCAAGGAGCGGATGCGCCAGGAAGACGCCATCTACGGCGGGGAGATGAGCGCGCACCACTACTTCCGCGACTTCGCCTACTGCGACAGCGGGATGATCCCGTGGCTGCTGGTGGCGGAGCTGCTGTGCCTGAAGAACAGCTCGCTGAAATCGCTGGTGGAGGACCGCCAGGCGGCGTTCCCGGCGTCGGGGGAGATCAACCGCAAGCTGGGTAATGCGGCGGAGGCGATCGCGCGCATCCGGGCGCAGTATGAGCCGGCGGCCGCACACATCGACACAACGGACGGTATCAGTATTGAATACCCTGAGTGGCGCTTTAACCTGCGCACATCCAACACGGAGCCGGTGGTGCGCCTGAACGTTGAGTCCAGAGCAGATTCTGGTCTGATGGAGAGTAAAACTAAAGAAATACTCAATCTCCTGTCATAAGATGTTCAAAAATTAACGAGAAATATGCGAGTATCATTAAATACACTGGTTATATTTTAATATCCAAATGCTCATTAATTCTCATGTCTATAATTGAAAGGGCATAAAAAAGTGTTATGCCCTTTTTATCTACGAAACTATTTCGGATAAGATTATTATGAAGATTCTTGTAACTGGTGGAGCGGGTTTTATTGGTTCTGCTGTAGTTCGTCATATCATTGAAAATACCCTGGATGAAGTCCGCGTGATGGACTGCCTGACCTACGCCGGCAACCTCGAATCCCTGGCGCCGGTGGCCGGGAGCGACCGCTACTCATTCTCCCAGACCGATATCACGGATGCTGCTGCTGTGGCGTCCCAGTTCAGCGAGTTCCGCCCGGATATCGTGATGCACCTGGCGGCAGAAAGCCATGTAGACCGTTCCATTGATGGCCCGGCTGCTTTTATCCAGACCAATGTGATCGGTACCTTCACTCTGCTGGAGGCGGCCCGTCACTACTGGTCCGGCCTTGGGGAAGCGCAGAAGCTGGCTTTCCGCTTCCACCATATCTCCACCGATGAAGTGTACGGCGACCTGCACGGCACCGATGACCTGTTCACCGAAGAAACCCCGTACGCGCCGAGCAGCCCGTACTCCGCCTCTAAAGCGGGGAGCGACCATCTGGTTCGCGCCTGGAACCGCACCTACGGCCTGCCGGTGGTGGTGACCAACTGTTCCAATAACTATGGTCCGTATCACTTCCCGGAAAAACTCATCCCACTGACCATTCTCAACGCCCTGGCGGGTAAACCCCTGCCGGTATATGGCAACGGGGAGCAGATCCGTGACTGGCTGTATGTTGAGGACCATGCCCGTGCACTGTACAAAGTGGCGACCGAAGGCAAAAGCGGCGAGACCTACAATATCGGCGGTCATAACGAGCGTAAAAATATCGATGTGGTGCGCACCATCTGCGCCATTCTCGACAAGGTGGTGGCGCAGAAGCCGGGCAACATCGCCCACTTTGCTGACCTGATCACTTTTGTCACCGACCGTCCGGGACACGACCTGCGCTACGCCATTGATGCCGCAAAAATTCAGCGCGATCTGGGGTGGGTACCGCAGGAAACGTTCGAGAGCGGGATTGAGAAAACCGTGCACTGGTACCTGAACAACCAGACCTGGTGGCAGCGCGTGCTGGACGGCTCCTATGCCGGCGAGCGTCTGGGTCTGAATAACTAATAAGGAAGTAAAGATGAAAGGTATTGTTCTGGCCGGCGGCTCCGGCACGCGTTTATATCCCATCACTCAGGGCGTCTCCAAGCAGCTGCTGCCTATCTACGACAAGCCGATGATTTTCTACCCGGTGTCTGTCCTGATGCTGGCGGGCATTCGCGATATTCTTATCATCTCCACGCCGGACGATATGCCTTCCTTCCAGCGCCTGCTGGGTGACGGGTCGCAGTTCGGGGTGAACTTCAGCTACGCCGTCCAGCCGTCACCAGACGGCCTGGCGCAGGCCTTTATCATTGGCGAGAAGTTTATCGGCAACGATGCCTGCGCCCTGGTGCTGGGGGATAATATCTACTTTGGCCAGAGCTTCGGTAAAAAGCTGGAAGCGGCGGCGGCGAAGACCTCCGGTGCCACGGTATTTGGTTACCAGGTGCTGGATCCGGAGCGCTTCGGGGTGGTGGAGTTTGATGAGAACTTTAAGGCGCTGTCCATCGAGGAGAAACCGCTGAAACCGAAATCCGACTGGGCGGTGACCGGGCTCTACTTCTACGACAACAACGTGGTGGAGATGGCGAAGGATGTGAAGCCTTCCGAGCGCGGGGAGCTCGAGATTACTACCCTGAACCAGATGTATCTGGAACGCGGCGATTTGCAGGTGGAGCTGCTGGGGCGCGGTTTTGCCTGGCTTGATACGGGCACTCATGACAGCCTGATGGAAGCTTCACAGTTTATTCACACCATTGAGAAGCGCCAGGGGATGAAGGTCGCCTGCCTGGAAGAGATTGGTTACCGCAATCAGTGGCTGTCGGCGGAAGGGGTGGCGGTTCAGGCCGAACGCCTGAAGAAAACCGAGTACGGTGCTTATCTGAAGCGCCTGCTGAACGAGCGTTAATGCTTTCTCCGTCAACCACAGGATACAGAGAATGAAGATTTTACTGATTGGCAAGAATGGCCAGGTGGGCTGGGAGCTGCAGCGCTCCCTATCTACCCTTGGTGATGTGGTCGCGGTGGACTATTTTGACAAAGAGCTGTGCGGCGACCTGACGAATCTGGAAGGCATCGCGCAGACCGTGCGTACCGTCCGCCCGGACGTGGTGGTGAATGCCGCCGCGCACACGGCGGTGGACAAGGCCGAAAGCGAGCGGGAACTCTCCGACCTGCTGAACGACAAAGGGGTGGCGGTGCTGGCGGAAGAGTCGGCGAAGCTGGGGGCCCTGATGGTGCATTATTCCACGGATTATGTGTTCGACGGCGCCGGCAGCCATTATCGCCGGGAAGATGAGGCAACCGGCCCGCTGAACGTCTACGGTGAAACCAAACGCGCCGGTGAACTGGCGCTGGAGCAGGGCAACCCGCGTCACCTGATTTTCCGTACCAGCTGGGTGTATGCCACCCGCGGCGCCAACTTTGCCAAAACCATGCTCCGCCTGGCGGGGGAGAAAGAGACCCTTTCCATCATTGATGACCAGCACGGGGCGCCCACCGGCGCTGAGCTGCTGGCAGACTGCACGGCGACGGCAATCCGTGAAACGCTGCGTAATCCGGCCCTGGCCGGTACCTATCATCTGGTGGCCAGCGGCGAGACCAGCTGGTGCGACTACGCCCGCTATGTGTTTGAGGTGGCGAGAACCCATGGTGCCGAGCTGGCGGTTCAGGAAGTGAAGGGCATTCCGACGACGGCCTATCCGACGCCGGCGAAGCGTCCGCTCAACTCGCGCCTGTCGAATGAAAAATTCCAGCAGGCATTTGGGGTGACTCTCCCGGACTGGCGTCAGGGTGTGGCTCGCGTGGTAACGGAAGTTCTGGGCAAATAAACGGTTAGCAAAAGATGAACATTATTAAAACAGATATTCCTGACGTGCTGATTTTTGAACCGCGCGTGTTTGGTGATGCGCGAGGCTTCTTCTTTGAGAGCTTCAGCAGCAAGGTGTTTAATGAGGCGGTGGGCCGCCAGGTGAATTTCGTCCAGGACAACCACTCCCAGTCCCAGAAAGGCGTATTGCGCGGGCTGCACTATCAGTTGGATCCGCACGCTCAGGGCAAACTGGTCCGCTGCGTGGAAGGCGAGGTATTTGACGTGGCGGTGGATATCCGTCGTTCATCGCCAACCTTTGGCAAATGGGTAGGAGCGGTGCTCAGCGCAGAGAATAAACGTCAGTTGTGGATCCCGGAAGGGTTCGCCCACGGGTTTATGGCGCTGAGCGAAACGGTGCAGTTTGTCTACAAGGCAACGAACTACTACGCGCCGCAGTCAGAACGGAGCATCATCTGGAACGATCCGGAGATAGGGATTGACTGGCCGGCGCTGAGCGACTGCGCGCTGTCGCTGTCGGAGAAAGATCTGCAGGCACATACTCTGGTCACCGCGGAAGTATATAAATAATTAGGTTGTTTTTTCCTAAAATGGCGGGTTCCAGATGGAACTCGTCATGTTTATTCGTTTTCAAGCCGGGCCGACCGACCGGCTTGACTTACCTTCCTTCTCAGCGTAAAAACGCCCACAGTATTATTTAAATTCGTGGCTATCCGCCATTATCCAGTTAACTGATTAAAGTGTAATCTCATGAAAATTACTATTTCCGGTACAGGTTATGTTGGTTTATCGAACGGTATCCTAATTGCGCAAAACCACGAAGTGGTGGCCCTGGATATCGTACAGGCCAAAGTGGATATGCTTAACCAGAAGATCTCTCCGATTGTCGATAAAGAGATTCAGGAATATCTGGCAGAAAAGCCGTTAAATTTCCGTGCCACCACGGACAAGCACGACGCCTATCGTAATGCCGACTACGTGATCATTGCGACGCCGACTGACTACGATCCGAAAACCAACTACTTTAATACCTCAACGGTTGAAGCGGTTATTCGCGATGTCACCGAGATCAACCCGAATGCGGTGATGATCATTAAATCGACCATCCCGGTGGGTTTCACCCGCGACATCAAAGAACGTTTAGGGATTGATAATGTTATTTTCTCTCCTGAGTTCCTGCGTGAAGGCCGTGCGCTGTACGACAACCTGCACCCGTCGCGTATTGTCATCGGTGAGCGCTCTGCGCGTGCCGAACGTTTCGCAGATCTGCTGAAAGAAGGCGCGATCAAGCAGGATATCCCGACCCTGTTTACCGACTCCACTGAAGCGGAAGCGATCAAACTGTTCGCTAACACCTATCTGGCGCTGCGCGTTGCCTATTTCAACGAGCTCGACAGCTATGCTGAAAGCCAGGGGCTGAACAGCAAGCAGATTATTGAAGGGGTTTGCCTGGATCCGCGTATCGGCAACCACTACAACAACCCGTCCTTTGGCTACGGCGGCTACTGTCTGCCGAAAGACACCAAGCAGCTGCTGGCGAACTACGAATCGGTCCCGAACAACATCATCGCGGCTATCGTCGATGCCAACCGTACCCGTAAAGACTTTATCGCGGATTCTATTCTTGCCCGCAAGCCGAAAGTGGTGGGTGTGTATCGCCTGATCATGAAGAGCGGGTCAGACAACTTCCGTGCCTCTTCTATTCAGGGCATTATGAAGCGCATCAAGGCGAAAGGTATCCCGGTTATTATCTATGAACCGGTGATGCAGGAAGATGAGTTCTTCAACTCCCGCGTCGTGCGCAACCTGGATGCCTTCAAACAAGAGGCGGATGTGATCATTTCTAACCGTATGGCGGAAGAGCTGGCGGATGTCGCGGACAAGGTTTATACCCGCGATCTGTTTGGCAACGATTAATTCTGCCTGTCTGACACTGGCGGCTCCCCGCCGCCAGTATGCTTCTTTATCTCCCCGCTATATCCCTCACTGCGCGTATTTCTCGCACATTCAGATTAACCTCAATAAATTGTGATGGACATTACGATCCTGCTCAAAACCCGTTGCGGGTTGAAAACAGGTCCGATAAGTTAAACTTACCTTGTGAAGAGCTACCGTCACTGTGATGTAGATGCCGGAGATAAGCGCCGGGAGGTAAAACAAAGCCTGCAACGCAGGCTTTTGTTATTTATGCCCAAGGGAAATACGAGGAACAGAGCGCGAGTAACGTTATTTTTTCTTGCCTTAAGGCCACGCCAAAACGCAGAATGAACGGTCATTCTGTCATATCATTTTTTTATCTCTTAATATTATCTTAATCTAAATGCAATATGGAGCGAGTCTTACCACTTGCGTTTATTAAACGTCAGTTTTGTTTTCTTTCTGTCTTTCAGATATGAAATTAAAAAGAAAACAGACACAGCAAGTAGTATGGCAGCCACTACTAAGAAAAATAGGTTTTCCATAATATCTACCACAGCTTTTTGTTGGTTGAATCATTAGCATGTTAAGCAACACGTCAGCCCGGAAGCGCTGAATTGCGATCTCTAACATATCCTGTTCTTAAGAAAATTCCTACAGAAAGTAATGTCTTTTATTTATCAGGAGAAAATGCTGAAGGAGCCATTAAAAATAGTATTGAAAAGAGTGATAGCAGGGGACCGGGCTTAAAGTTGTTGGCTTTTTCGCTGGCGGGCAGATGAAACTGGTTTCAGCACCGTCGTTAAAACCAGTAAAAATTATTCTTTAGCACAAAAAAGTATAGCCTGTGCCAGGCTCGGGTAAAGAAATGAATGATAAAGGAAGACAATACGGGATGCTTATCCGTTGCCGCAATCAGCGGATTGCGGCAGGGCAGGGCAGAGACAGGTTAGATCTTATAGTAATCCTTATACCACTCCACGAAGTTCTTCACGCCTTCTTTCACTGATGTCTGTGGCTTAAAGCCCACCAGGTCATACAGCGGCTGGGTGTCTGCACTGGTGTCCAGCACATCGCCCGGCTGAATCGGCATCATATTCTTCTTCGCTTCCATCCCCAGGGCTTCTTCCAGGGCGGTGATATAATCCATCAGTTCCACCGGCGAGCTGTTGCCAATGTTATAGACCCGGTACGGCGCGGAGCTGGTGGCCGGGGAACCGCTCTCAACGGTCCAGTCGGCATTGGCCTGCGGGATCACATCCTGAACGCGCACCACCGCCTCGACGATATCGTCGATATAGGTGAAATCGCGCTTCATCTTGCCGTAGTTGTAAACGTCGATACTTTTCCCTGCCTGCATCGCTTTCGTGAACTTGAACAGCGCCATATCCGGGCGGCCCCACGGACCATAGACCGTAAAGAAGCGCAGCCCGGTGGTCGGGATGCCGTACAGATGGGAATAGGTATGCGCCATCAGCTCATTGGCTTTCTTGGTGGCGGCGTACAGGGAAACCGGATGATCGACGGAATCCTCCGTGGAGAACGGCATTTTGCGGTTAAGGCCGTAAACCGAACTGGAGGAGGCGTATACCAGGTGTTTCACTTTGGTATGGCGGCAGCCTTCCAGAATATTCAGGTACCCCATCAGGTTTGCGTCGGCGTAGGCATACGGGTTTTCCAGCGAATAGCGCACGCCGGCCTGGGCCGCCAGGTGGATCACGCGGTCAAACTGTTCTGCGGCGAACAGCGTCGCCATACCCTCACGGTCGGCAAGATCCAGCTGCTGGAAATGGAATGCCGGAGAGGACAGACGATCCAGACGGGCCTGCTTCAGGCTGACGTCATAGTAGTCGTTCATGTTGTCGATCCCGACAACGTCATGCCCTTCATTCAGCAGGCGCTGCGCGATATGAAAGCCGATAAAACCTGCGGCACCAGTGACCAAAAACTTCATATTTTTCCTCCGGGGTGTGGATATCCCGTTCTACATAAGAGCTGATTTTACACTGGCTTGCGGTTGGGATCACTTGCTTTGCCGCGTCTTATCCGCCAGGCGTGAAGTGAAGGGCGCTTTTTTCTGGCAAAATCGTGGTGGCAAAGGCTGATAAATAACAACGTTTCTCATTTGACTGTTAGCTGTCGAATAATAACCTTGTGACCTGTCAGCGGTTTAGCGATTCATGGCGCAATCATAAAGGTCGCCAATCCCCCCGGTATGGCGTAATTTTGTTTAAAGATATATTTTCGTCAGCGGATGATTTAGCAAATGGGCAAAATCTTTGTAGTGTTTCCTCTGGTTTTTTGATTAATATCAATGGATTAGATTGGTTTTGTTTGTTTAGTGAATGTTTATAATGTGTATTATTTGAGTAATCCATTAATCAGTAGGCTTTTTTATTTTTATTCCCCGCGACCAGCGCTATAATCTGCGGACGATTTTCTTTGTGGAATGTGCAGTGTAGAGCATGAGTCGTTTATCCCTCCTGTCGGAACAAAGCGCCGTCGCCATGTGCAAAAGGTCATCAAGCCTGGCCGCGCGTTGTCTCCCTGGCGGCGATAGCGATGTCTCTTCTTATCTTTCCCCGCATCGTGGACGCTCCTTTCTGACGCTTGCTGACACCGGCAGGCCGCCCGTTTCCCTTTCGTCGGTGGCGGAAAGCGCACGCGTGATACCCTGCGTAAATGAGAAAGTCCTGATGGTTAACCCGGCGGCAAATGCGGAAAGTGTGGGGCATTTCGCGGCCAGGTGAGGACAGATGCATATTAAAAGCAGAGATATGTCCCAGGACATATCTCTGCTTTTAGGTTTTCAGGACACCCGTTCCGTCAGGCTGGCTTTTCAGGCCGCTGAGTGAACGTTCTGCCGATAGCCTGAAGCGAAAGAGGGTGGCGTTTAGCCTGAAACACGGGAGCAGTACGCATTTTGGTTGCGACAGCCAATGGCGGTAGCGTGCCTGAAAAAGGCCATTCCACCCGACGGTCGATTGATTGATAGTAAAATAAAGCAATTATTTATTTAAGGATTTCATTATGTTACTTCCTGTAATTATGGCTGGTGGTACCGGCAGTCGTCTCTGGCCGATGTCTCGCGAGCTTTACCCGAAACAGTTCCTCCGGCTGTACGGGCAGAACTCCATGCTGCAGGAAACCATCACCCGACTCTCGGGCCTTGAAATCCATGAACCGATGGTCATCTGTAACGAAGAGCACCGCTTCCTGGTGGCCGAACAGCTGCGCCAGCTCAACAGGCTGTCCAACAACATTATTCTTGAGCCGGTCGGGCGCAACACCGCCCCGGCCATTGCTCTGGCGGCCCTTCAGGCCACCCGTCACGGTGACGACCCGCTGATGCTGGTCCTCGCCGCCGACCATATCATCAATAACCAGCCGGTCTTCCACGACGCCATCCGCGTCGCCGAGCAGTATGCCGATGAAGGCCACCTGGTCACCTTCGGTATCGTGCCGAACGCCCCGGAAACCGGCTACGGCTACATCCAGCGCGGCGTGGCCCTCACCGACAGCGCCCACACCCCGTACCAGGTGGCCCGCTTCGTGGAGAAGCCGGACCGCGAGCGCGCTGAGGCCTACCTCGCCTCCGGGGAGTACTACTGGAACAGCGGCATGTTTATGTTCCGCGCCAAAAAATACCTCTCCGAGCTGGCCAAATTCCGCCCGGATATCCTCGAAGCCTGTCAGGCCGCGGTCAATGCCGCCGACAACGGCAGCGACTTCATCAGCATCCCGCATGACATTTTCTGCGAGTGCCCGGACGAGTCCGTGGACTACGCGGTGATGGAGAAAACCGCCGACGCGGTGGTGGTCGGTCTCGATGCCGACTGGAGCGACGTCGGCTCCTGGTCCGCCCTGTGGGAGGTCAGCCCGAAAGACGAGCAGGGCAACGTCCTCAGCGGCGACGCGTGGGTGCACAACAGCGAAAACTGCTACATCAACAGCGACGAGAAGCTGGTGGCGGCCATCGGCGTGGAGAACCTGGTGATTGTCAGCACCAAGGACGCCGTGCTGGTGATGAACCGCGAGCGTTCCCAGGACGTGAAGAAGGCGGTCGAGTTCCTCAAGCAGAACCAGCGCAGCGAATACAAGCGCCACCGCGAGATTTACCGTCCCTGGGGCCGCTGCGACGTGGTGGTCCAGACCCCGCGCTTCAACGTCAACCGTATCACCGTGAAACCGGGCGGCGCCTTCTCGATGCAGATGCACCACCACCGCGCCGAGCACTGGGTCATTCTCGCCGGCACCGGCCAGGTGACGGTCAACGGCAAGCAGTTCCTGCTGACCGAGAACCAGTCCACCTTTATTCCGATTGGCGCCGAGCACAGCCTGGAAAACCCGGGCCGCATTCCGCTGGAAGTGCTGGAGATCCAGTCGGGGTCGTACCTCGGCGAGGACGACATTATTCGTATTAAAGACCAGTATGGTCGTTGCTAATTTTTTTCGGGACAAAACGCAGAATGACACAGTTAACATGCTTTAAGGCTTATGACATCCGTGGTGAACTGGGCGAGGAGCTGAACGAGGACATCGCCTACCGTATCGGCCGCGCCTACGGCGAATTTCTGAAACCCGGGAAGATAGTGGTGGGGGGCGATGTGCGCCTCACCAGCGAGTCGCTGAAGCTGGCGCTGGCCCGCGGGCTGATGGACGCCGGCACCGACGTGCTGGATATCGGCCTGAGCGGCACCGAGGAGATTTACTTCGCCACCTTCCACCTCGGGGTGGACGGCGGTATCGAGGTGACGGCGAGCCACAACCCGATGAACTACAACGGCATGAAGCTGGTGCGCGAGAACGCGAAGCCCATCAGCGGCGACACCGGCCTGCGGGATATCCAGCGCCTGGCGGAGGAAAACCAGTTCCCGCCGGTGGACCCGGCGCGTCGCGGCACCCTGCGCCAGATTTCGGTGCTGAAGGAGTACGTCGACCACCTGATGGGCTACGTGGACCTGGCGAACTTCACCCGTCCGCTGAAGCTGGTGGTGAACTCCGGCAACGGGGCGGCGGGGCACGTGATTGATGAGGTGGAGAAACGCTTCGCGGCGGCCGGGGCGCCGGTGACCTTTATCAAGGTGCATCACCAGCCGGACGGCCATTTCCCGAACGGTATCCCGAACCCGCTGCTGCCGGAGTGCCGCCAGGACACCGCCGACGCGGTGCGTGCGCATCAGGCGGACATGGGTATCGCCTTTGACGGCGACTTCGACCGCTGCTTCCTGTTCGATGACGAGGCGTCGTTTATCGAGGGGTATTACATTGTCGGCCTGCTGGCGGAAGCGTTCCTGCAGAAGCAGCCGGGGGCGAAAATCATTCACGACCCGCGCCTGACGTGGAACACGGTGGACATCGTGACCCGCAGCGGCGGGCAGCCGGTGATGTCGAAGACGGGGCATGCGTTCATCAAGGAGCGGATGCGCCAGGAAGACGCCATCTACGGCGGGGAGATGAGCGCGCACCACTACTTCCGCGACTTCGCCTACTGCGACAGCGGGATGATCCCGTGGCTGCTGGTGGCGGAGCTGCTGTGCCTGAAGAACAGCTCGCTGAAATCGCTGGTGGCGGACCGCCAGGCGGCGTTCCCGGCGTCGGGGGAGATCAACCGCAAGCTGGGAAATGCGGCGGAAGCGATCGCGCGCATCCGGGCGCAGTATGAGCCGGCGGCCGCACACATCGACACAACGGACGGTATCAGTATTGAATACCCTGAGTGGCGCTTTAACCTGCGCACATCCAACACGGAGCCGGTGGTGCGCCTGAACGTTGAGTCCAGAGCGGATACGGCGTTGATGAACGAGAAAACGACCGAGCTGTTACACCTGTTAAGCGGGGAATAAGGTGAGAGATTTACTTACGACGATTTATCGTTATCGGGGATTTATCTGGAGCAGTGTTAAGCGTGATTTTCAGGCACGCTATCAAACCAGTATGCTGGGCGCACTATGGCTCGTTTTACAACCGCTCTCTATGATTCTGGTCTATACTCTGGTTTTTTCCGAGGTGATGAAAGCCAGAATGCCCGATAATACCGGGCCGTTTGCATACAGTATTTATCTCTGCTCCGGGGTGCTGACCTGGGGATTATTTACAGAGATGCTGGATAAAGGGCAGAGCGTATTTATTAACAATGCCAATCTGATCAAAAAACTGAGTTTTCCGAAAATTTGTCTGCCGATCATCGTGACATTATCGGCAGTGCTTAATTTTGCGATTATCTTCAGCCTGTTCCTTATTTTTATCATTGTCACAGGTAACTTCCCTGGCTGGCTGTTTTTCTCGGTGATACCGGTTCTGCTTTTGCAGATCCTGTTTGCCGGTGGGCTGGGTATGATCCTCGGTGTGATGAACGTCTTTTTCCGGGATGTGGGGCAACTGGTTGGGGTTGCACTGCAATTTTGGTTTTGGTTCACTCCCATTGTTTACGTACTGAATTCATTACCAGCATGGGCAAAAAATCTGCTGCTCTATAACCCAATGACGCGGGTGATGCAATCTTATCAGTCCATCTTCGCCTACCATCAGGCGCCCAACTGGTATTCGCTATGGCCAGTATTGGCTCTTGCCATTATTTTCTGCGTCATCGGTTTCAGGATGTTCCGCAAGCATGCGGCGGATATGGTGGATGAATTATAATGAGTTACATCAGAGTAAAGAATGTCGGTAAGGCATATCGCCAGTATCACTCAAAGACCGGGAGACTGATCGAATGGTTATCCCCTCTGAATACTAAACGCCATAATCTTAAATGGATCCTCAGCGACATTAATTTCGAAGTCGCTCCGGGAGAGGCGGTTGGTATTATCGGTATCAACGGTGCGGGCAAGAGTACCCTGCTTAAACTCATTACCGGTACGTCCAGACCAACGACTGGAGAGATTGAAATCTCAGGCCGTGTCGCTGCATTACTCGAACTGGGTATGGGGTTTCATTCTGATTTCACTGGCCGACAGAACGTCTATATGTCTGGGCAACTGTTGGGGTTATCCTCAGAGAAAATTACTGAGTTGATGCCGCAAATTGAAGAATTTGCGGAGATTGGGGACTATATCGATCAACCTGTGCGCGTCTATTCCAGTGGTATGCAGGTTCGATTAGCTTTTAGCGTAGCGACCGCTATTCGCCCTGATGTGCTGATTATTGATGAAGCGTTATCCGTTGGGGATGCTTATTTCCAGCATAAAAGCTTTGAGCGTATCCGCAAATTTCGTAAGGAAGGGACCACGTTGTTGCTGGTATCCCACGATAAACAGGCGATCCAAAGCATTTGTGACCGGGCCATTTTGTTGAATAAAGGCCACATTGAGATGGAAGGCGAACCGGAAGCAGTGATGGATTATTACAATGCGCTTCTGGCCGATAAGCAAAATCAGTCCATTAAACAAGTTGAGCACAATGGTAAAACGCAAACTGTTTCAGGCACTGGTGAAGTGACTATCGCTGAGGTTCATCTTCTCGATGAACAGGGCAGTGTGACTGAATTTGCCTCAGTTGGACATCGTGTTAGCTTGCAGGTCAACGTTGAGGTCAAGGACGATATTCCTGAGCTAGTCGTCGGATATATGATTAAGGATCGACTAGGGCAGCCGATTTTTGGGACCAATACGCATCATCTTAAACAGACACTCACCTCCCTGAAAAAAGGAGAAAAGCGCTCGTTCTTATTCTCTTTCGATGCGAGATTGGGGGTTGGCTCCTATTCTGTCGCTGTCGCGTTGCATACTTCCAGTACGCACCTCGGCAAAAACTATGAATGGCGCGATCTGGCCGTGGTATTCAACGTCGTTAACACGGAACAACAAGAGTTTGTCGGCGTGTCCTGGTTGCCACCTGAACTGGAGATTTCTTAATGGGTTCGTCGTTTTATCGTTCATTTGAAGAACGACACAGAGGTTCGGTTGAAGATATCAAGAGCCGCCTGAGTTTTTATTTACCTTTTCTGTCACGTCTGAAGGAAATTTATCCTGATGGCGTGATTGCGGACATTGGTTGCGGGCGTGGCGAATGGCTGGAGATCCTGACGGAAAATGGCATTGCGAACATCGGCGTCGATCTCGATGATGGCATGCTGGCGCGCGCCAAGGAAGCCGGACTGAACGTGCAGAAAATGGATTGTCTGCAGTTTCTGCAAAATCAGGCGGATCAGAGCCTGATAGCGTTGACTGGTTTTCATATTGCTGAGCATTTACCTTTTGAGGTACTGCAGCAGCTCGTCATGCATACCTTGCGGGTGCTGAAACCTGGCGGTTTGCTGATCCTCGAAACGCCGAATCCTGAGAATGTGAGCGTCGGGACCTGTTCATTTTATATGGATCCAACGCATAATCACCCTCTGCCGCCACCACTGCTTGAGTTTTTACCTATTCATTATGGTTTTAACCGGGCAATTACTGTTCGTCTGCAGGAAAAAGAGGCTCTTAAATCCCCGGATGCTGCCGTCAATTTGATCGATGTACTAAAAGGGGTTAGCCCAGACTACAGCATCATTGCTCAGAAAGCCGCGCCTGAAGATATTCTTGAACGCTTTGAACCCCTGTTTACCCAACAGTACGGCCTGACGCTAGATGCCCTGAGCAACCGTTACGATGCGATTTTGCGCCAACAGTTTTCGTCCTTTGCCTCACAGCTGGAGACGTTAAACCGTACCTATACGCGTCAGATAAGCAAAATGTCGGAGACTATTCAGACGTTGCAAGGTCAGGTTGACGAACTGAATCATGTCATCGGTCAGAATCATCAGCTTCATCAGCAAATGGCGGACTTACATAACAGTCGTTCATGGCGTATCACTCAACCACTACGCTGGCTGTCTTTGCAACGTCAATTATTACGTCAGGAAGGGGCAAAGGTGAGAGCCCGTAGGGCGGCGAAAAAAATACTGCGCAAAGGGATGGCGCTCTCGCTGGTCTTTTTCCACCGCTATCCTAAGTCTAAGGTTTATCTGTTTAAGTTTCTGAGAAAAACTGGCTGCTACACACTGCTACAACGCTTGTTCCAGCGTGTCATGCTGGTGCACTCTGACACGATGATGATGCAGTCCAGAAGATATGATGTGGGTACTGAAGAAATGACAAGTCGCGCGTTGAGTATTTATAACGAATTAAAAAATAAAAATACGGAGAAATAACGATGCGTATTGTCATTGATTTACAAGGCGCGCAGACCGAAAGCCGCTTTCGTGGCATCGGTCGTTATAGTATCGCAATCGCCAGAGCCATAATCAGAAATAACAGCCAGCATGATATTTTCATCGCGCTATCGGCCATGCTGTATGAGTCGATTGCGGATGTTAAGGCGCATTTTGCCGATCTCCTGCCGGCTGAAAATATAGTCGTCTGGCATGCCGCAGGCCCGGTGCGTGCGATGGACCAAGGTAATGAATGGCGTCGGGAGAGTGCGGAACTGATTCGGGAAGCTTTTCTTGAATCATTGCGTCCAGATGTCGTTTTCATTACGAGCTTATTTGAAGGTCATGTCGACGATGCGGCCACATCGGTACACAAATTTAGTCGGCAGTATAAAGTAGCCGTACTGCACCACGATCTTATCCCCCTGGTGCAGGCGGAGACCTATCTCCTGGACGATGTATTCAAACCCTACTATTTACAGAAAGTTGAATGGTTAAAAAACGCTGACCTTTTATTGACCAACTCTGCGTATACTGCCCAGGAAGCGATCGAGCATCTGCATTTGCAGGGCGATCATGTACAGAATATTGCAGCCGCAGCCGATCCTCAGTTTTGTATGGCGGAGGTGACTACGAGCGAAAAAGAGACGGTCCTTGGCCATTACGGTATTCAGCGCGAGTTCGTGTTGTATGCGCCTGGAGGATTTGACTCAAGGAAAAACTTTAAGCGGTTAATCGAGGCTTATGCCGGGCTCAGTGATGCCTTACGTCGCACTCACCAACTGGTTATCGTCAGTAAGCTTTCCATTGGTGATCGTCAGTATCTGGAATCCCTGGCGTCAGGTAATGGTTTACAGCAGGGCGAACTGGTACTGACTGGTTATGTGCCGGAACATGAGCTGATCCAGCTCTATCGCCTGTGTAAACTGTTCATCTTTGCTTCGCTACATGAAGGTTTTGGGCTACCTGTTCTGGAAGCAATGTCGTGCGGTGCGCCGGCCATTGGCTCAAATGTCACCAGTATTCCTGAAGTCATCGGTAATCCTGAAGCATTATTCGACCCGTATTCTGTTTCTTCCATTCGGGATAAGATCGCGCAATGTTTGACTGATAATGTATTCCTGGCGCATCTGAAAGAAATGGCGCAGCAGCAAGCGCGTAATTTCTCTTGGGATAAAGCAGCGGTGACTGCTCTGGAAGCTTTCGAGAAGATTGCGTCAGAAGACTCCGGCATCGCGCAGGCTTTGCCTGAGGCATTGATTCAGAAGATCCTTGCTATCTCTCATGGGCAACCAGATGAGCGCGATCTACGCTTGTGCGCAACGGCCATTGATTACAATCTGAAGACGGCAGAACTTTATCAAATTGACGATAAGGCGCTGACCTGGCGAGTGGAAGGTCCATTCGATAGCTCATATAGTCTGGCGCTGGTCAACCGGGAATTTGCCCGGGCGCTCTCAGCTGATGGCGTAGAGGTGTTATTGCACTCCACTGAAGGACCGGGTGATTTTGCGCCGGATGCCTCGTTTATGGCACAGCCGGAAAATAGCGATCTCTTGGCATTTTATAATCAATGCCGTACTCGCAAGAGTAACGAAAAGATAGATATTCTTAGCAGAAATATCTATCCACCGCGGGTCTCCGAAATGGATGCCAAAGTAAAACTCCTTCACTGTTATGCCTGGGAAGAAACGGGCTTTCCACAACCATGGATCAATGAATTTAACCGGGAACTTGACGGAGTGCTGTGTACTTCGGAACATGTTCGGAAAGTATTGATTGATAACGGGCTGAATGTGCCCGCATTCGTTGTTGGCAATGGCTGCGACCATTGGCTCAATACCCCAACCGAAACGACAAAAAATGTGGATGACGGAACCTTCCGTTTCCTCCATGTCTCTTCTTGTTTCCCACGCAAAGGGGTACAGGCAATGCTCCAGGCCTGGGGGAGGGCATTCACTCGTCGTGACAATGTCATCTTGATCATTAAGACGTTTAACAATCCGCATAATGAAATTGACGCATGGCTGGCTCACGCTCAGGCTCAATTCGCGGAATATCCCAAAGTTGAAGTGATCAAAGAGGATATGTCTGCCAGCCAGCTTAAGGGGCTTTATGAAAGCTGCGATGTTCTGGTTGCTCCAGGTTGCGCCGAAGGCTTTGGCTTACCTATCGCTGAAGCCATGCTGAGTGGGCTACCGGCCATCGTCACCAACTGGAGCGGGCAACTTGATTTTGTTAATTCACAAAATTCATGGCTGGTTGATTATCAGTTTACCCGGGTAAAAACGCACTTTGGTCTGTTTTCCTCAACCTGGGCCAGTGTGGACATTGACAACTTAACGGATGCGTTAAAAGCGGCAGCCTCGACGGATAAATCAGTGCTGCGTGGCATGGCCGATTCTGGGCGCGAGCTTATTCTGAAGCAGTTTACCTGGAAAGCAGTGGCCGATCGTTCTTGTCAGGCGGTCAAGACTCTGCGTGCGCATATTGATATTGCTCAGCATCGGGCGCGCATTGGCTGGTTGACAACATGGAACACAAAATGTGGAATCGCAACCTATTCCCAGCATCTGGTGGAGAGTGCACCGCATGGCGCGGATGTTGTTTTTGCTCCCCAGGTCAGTGCTGAAGATCTTGTATGTGCAGACGAAGAGTTTGTACTGCGCAACTGGATTGTAGGTAAAGAGAGCAACTATCTGGAAAACCTCCAGCCACAAATTGATGCTCTGCGACTCAATGTCATCGTGATCCAGTTCAATTATGGATTCTTTAATCATCGCGAACTGTCGGCCTTTATTCGTCGCCAGCATGACGCCGGTCGTTCAGTTGTCATGACGATGCACTCAACTGTGGATCCGCTGGAAAAAGAGCCGACCTGGAATTTCCGGCTTGCCGAAATGGCGGAGGCGCTGGCGCTTTGCGACCGGTTGTTGGTGCATTCGATTGCCGATATGAACCGCCTTAAAGATTTAGGCTTAACTGAGAATGTTGCTTTATTCCCGCACGGCGTAATCAACTACTCCGCAGCGAGCGTCGCGCGTCAACCGCAGGCTTTACCGTTAATTGCGAGCTATGGCTTCTGCTTACCGCATAAGGGCCTGATGGAGCTGGTCGAATCCGTCCATCGTCTCAAGCAAGCCGGCAAGCCGGTTCGTTTACGCCTGGTTAACGCGGAGTATCCGGTTGGAGAGTCACGCGATCTGGTGGCAGAGCTTAAATCGGCAGCTCAGCGGTTAGGTGTTACCGACCTCATTGAGATGCATAATGATTTCCTTCCGGATGCGGAAAGTTTGCGGCTGCTCTCAGAAGCCGATCTTCTGATTTTTGCTTATCAAAATACCGGGGAGTCAGCTAGCGGGGCGGTACGTTATGGTATGGCGACGCAAAAACCTGTCGCGGTAACGCCTCTGGCGATATTTGATGACTTGGACGATGCAGTCTTTAAATTTGATGGATGCAGCGTCGATGATATCAGTCAGGGGATTGACCGGATCCTGAATGCCATCCGTGAACAGGATGCTTGGGCGACCAGGACTCAACAACGTGCCGATGCATGGCGGGAACAACATGATTATCATGCTGTTTCACGTCGCCTGGTTAATATGTGTCAAGGCTTAGCTAAAGCTAAATATTTTAAATAAAAATATTCCCCCTTGTATTTTTTGCCTTTGAATACAAGGGGAGCTAGATGATGATGTGTCATTTATTATGAAAATTATTTTTGCTACTGAGCCAATTAAATACCCATTAACGGGCATCGGTCGGTATTCCCTGGAGCTGGTTAAGCGGCTGGCGGTCGCTCGCGAAATCGAAGAGCTGAAGCTGTTTCACGGCGCGTCGTTTATCGATCAGATCCCCCAGGTTGAGAATAAAAGCGATACCAAAGCCAGCAATCATGGTCGTCTGTCGGCGTTTCTGCGCCGCCAGCCGCTGCTGATTGAGGCGTATCGCCTGCTGCACCCGCGGCGCCAGGCATGGGCATTGCGCGACTATAAAGATTACATCTACCATGGTCCCAATTTTTATCTGCCGCATCGCCTGGAACGCGCTGTGACCACGTTTCATGACATCTCCATTTTTACCTGCCCGGAATATCATCCAAAAGATCGGGTTCGCTATATGGAGAAGTCCCTGCACGAGAGCCTCGATTCGGCAAAGCTGATCCTGACCGTCTCTGACTTCTCGCGCAGTGAAATCATCCGCCTGTTCAACTATCCGGCGGATCGGATCGTCACCACCAAGCTGGCCTGCAGCAGCGACTATATTCCGCGCAGCCCGGCGGAGTGCCTGCCGGTCCTGCAGAAATATCAGCTGGCGTGGCAGGGCTACGCGTTGTATATCGGCACCATGGAGCCGCGTAAAAATATCCGCGGTCTGCTGCAGGCCTATCAGCTGCTGCCGATGGAGACCCGCATGCGCTACCCGCTGATCCTCAGCGGTTATCGCGGCTGGGAAGACGATGTGCTGTGGCAGTTAGTCGAGCGCGGTACGCGGGAAGGGTGGATCCGTTACCTGGGCTATGTCCCGGATGAAGACCTGCCTTATCTGTACGCGGCGGCCAGAACCTTTGTTTATCCCTCCTTCTATGAGGGATTCGGTTTACCTATTCTTGAAGCGATGTCTTGCGGTGTGCCGGTAGTATGTTCCAATGTCACTTCTTTGCCTGAGGTGGTTGGCGATGCCGGCCTCGTTGCCGATCCTAATGATGTAGACGCGATTAGCGCGCATATTTTGCAGAGCCTGCAGGATGATAGCTGGCGGGAAATCGCCACCGCGCGCGGTCTTGCCCAGGCGAAACAGTTTTCGTGGGAGAACTGTACGACCCAGACCATTAACGCCTATAAATTACTCTAAGGGTGTCAGTTGAGAGTTCTACACGTCTATAAGACCTACTATCCCGATACCTACGGCGGTATTGAGCAGGTCATTTATCAGCTCAGTCAGGGCTGCGCCCGCCGGGGAATCGCAGCCGATGTATTTACTTTTAGCCCGGACAAAGAGACAGGACCTGTCGCCTACGAAGACCATCGGGTCATTTATAATAAGCAGCTTTTTGAAATTGCCTCCACGCCGTTTTCGCTGAGAGCGTTAAAGCGTTTTAAGCAGATTAAAGATGATTACGACATCATCAACTACCATTTTCCGTTTCCATTCATGGATATGTTGCATCTCTCGGCGCGGCCTGACGCCAGAACAGTGGTGACCTATCATTCTGATATTGTGAAACAAAAACGGTTGATGAAGCTTTACCAGCCGCTGCAGGAGCGATTCCTCGCCAGCGTAGACTGCATTGTCGCCTCGTCGCCCAACTACGTGGCCTCCAGCCAGACCCTGAAAAAATATCAGGATAAAACCGTGGTGATCCCGTTTGGTCTGGAGCAGCACGACGTGCAGCACGATCCGCAGCGGGTGACGCACTGGCGGGAAACCGTCGGCGATAACTTCTTCCTCTTCGTCGGCGCTTTCCGCTACTACAAAGGGCTGCACATTCTGCTGGATGCCGCCGAGCGTAGCCGGCTGCCGGTGGTGATTGTCGGGGGCGGGCCGCTGGAGGCGGAAGTGCGTCGTGAAGCGCAGCAGCGCGGGCTGAGCAATGTGGTATTTACCGGCATGCTCAACGACGAAGATAAATACATTCTCTTCCAGCTCTGCCGTGGCGTGGTCTTCCCCTCGCATCTGCGATCCGAGGCGTTTGGCATTACGTTACTGGAAGGCGCGCGCTTCGCCAGGCCGCTGATCTCCTGCGAGATCGGCACCGGGACCTCGTTCATTAACCAGGACAAAGTGAATGGCTGCGTGATCCCGCCGAATGACAGCCAGGCGCTGGTGGAGGCGATGAATGAGCTCTGGCATAACGATGAAACCGCCAGCCGCTATGGCGAAAACTCGCGTCGTCGGTTTGAAGAGATGTTTACTGCCGACCATATGATTGACGCTTACGTCAATCTCTACACTACGCTGCTGGAAAGCAAATCCTGAGGCCAGCTACCCCCGCCGTTGCGGCGGGGGTCAACGCGTTAGTGACGACTCTTCAGATTATCAATCACTTCCCCGAGATCCAGCCCCTGGTCCTGCAGCAGCACCAGCAGGTGGTACATCAGGTCCGACGCCTCATTCTTCAGCTCGAAGCGGTCGTTCACCGTGGCGGCCAGCGCGGTCTCCACGCCTTCTTCCCCCACTTTCTGCGCAATGCGCTTGGTGCCGCTGGCATACAGCTTCGCCGTGTAGGAGCTCTCCGGGTCGGCGTGCTTACGCTCGGCCAGCAGCTGCTCCAGCTGATAGAGGAACAGCCACTGGTGGCCGGCGTCGCCAAAGCAGCTGGTGGTGCCTTTGTGGCAGGTCGGCCCGATCGGATTCACCAGCACCAGCAGCGTATCGTTGTCGCAGTCCGGCGTGATGCTCACTACGTTGAGGACATGGCCCGAGGTTTCACCCTTGGTCCACAGCC
Source organism: Klebsiella sp. GB_Kp056 (assembly GCF_040064755.1). Classification (NCBI taxonomy): domain Bacteria; kingdom Pseudomonadati; phylum Pseudomonadota; class Gammaproteobacteria; order Enterobacterales; family Enterobacteriaceae; genus Klebsiella; species Klebsiella sp. GB_Kp056. The sequence continues at coordinate 22,386 of NZ_JBEAJA010000026.1, forward strand.
GCTGTTTGGTGCGTGAGTAAAAGGTGACCTTGCCGGTGGCTTCGGTTTTCTCCAGCGCCTCCTTGTTCATGTAGCCCAGCATCAGCACTTCGCCGGATACGGCGTGCTGCACGATGGCCGGCATCATGCCGTCCGTTTTTTCCCAGTCCAGCTGTTCAGTCAACATACCCTTATCTCCACGCCCTGTGCCGCCAGGTACGCTTTCAGTTCGCCAATATTAATAATCTGTTTGTGGAATACCGAGGCCGCCAGCGCGCCGTCAACGTTGGCGTCGCGGAAGGCTTCAAGGAAGTGTTCCATGGTGCCCGCGCCGCCGGAGGCGATCAGCGGCACATGGCACACTGCGCGAACCTTCGCCAGCTGCTGCAGATCGTAGCCGTTGCGCACCCCGTCCTGGTTCATCATATTGAGGACGATCTCGCCCGCGCCGCGCTTCTGCACTTCCTCCACCCAGTCGAGGGTTTCCCACTGCGTCACCCGGGTGCGGCTCTCGTCGCCGGTGTACTGATTGACGTGATATTTGCCGGTCTCTGCATCAAACCAGGTATCAATCCCCACCACAATGCACTGCACGCCAAAGCGGTCGGCAAGGCGGGTGATCAGCGTCGGGTCGGCGAGGGCAGGGGAGTTAATCGAGATCTTATCGGCGCCGAAGGAGAGGATCTGCGCCGCGTCTTCCAGCGACTTGATCCCGCCCGCCACGCAGAAAGGAATATCAATCACTTCCGCCACCCGCGACACCCAGCTCTTGTCGACCACCCGGCCGTCGCTGGAGGCGGTGATATCATAGAACACCAGCTCGTCGGCGCCTTCGTCGGCATAGCGCTTGGCCAGCGGGACGATATCACCGATGATCTCGTGATTACGGAACTGCACGCCTTTCACTACCTGGCCGTCGCGGACGTCGAGGCAGGGGATTATCCGTTTTGCCAGCATTGAATGGCCTCCGTTACGTTGAATTTACCTTCCAGCAGCGCGCGACCGACAATCACGCCGCGCACCCCGGTGCCGCGCAGGGCGGCAATATCATTGAGATCGCCGATGCCGCCGGATGACTGAAACGCCACCTGCGGGTAGCGGGCGCAGACTTCCTCATACAGCGAGACGTTGGAGCCCGCCAGCGTGCCGTCACGGGAGATATCGGTGCACAGCACATGCTGCAGGCCGACCGGCAGATAGCTCTCCACCAGCTCCTCCAGCGTCACGCCGGAGTTCTCCTGCCAGCCGCTGACCGCCACCTGCTTATTGCCGTCGGCGTCGATACGCACGTCGAGGGCCAGCACCAGTCGTTCAGGGCCAAAGCGTTTAAACCAGCCTTTCACTTCCTCCGGGGATTTCACCGCGGTGGAGCCGACCACCACGCGGGCGACGCCGGCTTCAAGCAGGGCCGCGACATCCGCCTCGGTCCGCACGCCGCCGCCGACCTGCACCGGGACGTCAACGCCGGCGACCAGCGATTTCAGCAGCGGGATCTGGCGCTTCGCCGGATCCTTCGCCCCGGTCAGGTCGACCAGGTGCAGGACTTCCGCCCCCTGAGCGGCATAGGACTGCAGGCGCGGCAACGGATCGCTGCCGTAGTCGCGCTGCTGGCCGTAATCGCCCTGGTGGAGACGAACGACGGTGCCGTCGATTAAATCTAACGCAGGAATAATCATCACATCTCCAGGAAGTTTTTCAGCAGCTGCGCCCCGGCGCTCCCGGAGCGCTCCGGGTGGAACTGCACGCCAAAGAAGTTATCTTTCTGCACCGCGGCGGTAAACGCCTCGCCGTAATTGCACTGGGCGATGGTGTACGGGTTGACCGGCATGGCGTAGCTGTGGACGAAGTAGAAATACGCGCCTTCTTCAATGCCGCGGAACAGACGATCGCCCGCTTTGGCATACACCCGGTTCCAGCCCATGTGCGGCAGCGGCAGGCCGTGGTCGGTCATCTTCGGCACCTCTTCCTCGATAATGCCCAGCAGATCGACGCCGTTGTTCTCTTCGCTGCGCTTGCCGAGCAGCTGCATGCCCAGGCAGATACCCAGCACCGGCTGGGTACAGGCTTTGATCAGGTCGATCAGCTCGCGGTCGCGCAGCTGGTCCATCGCCGCCTGGGCGGTGCCGACGCCGGGAAGAAACAGTTTATCGGCACGCAATACCACCTCCGGATCGCGGCTGACCACCGGCTCATAGCCGTGGCGGCCAATCGCCGATTTCACCGAATTGAGGTTGGCGCACCCGGTATCAAGGATCACCACATTCATTACAGCACCCCTTTGGAAGACGGCAGGGCATCGCCCTGGACGCGGATCGCCTGGCGCAGCGTACGGCCAAAGGCTTTGAACAGGCTCTCCACGCGGTGGTGATCGTTCTTGCCCTTGGTTTTCAGGTGCAGCGTCACCGCCATGGTGTAAGAGAGCGAGCGGAAGAAGTGTTCCACCATCTCGGTGCTCAGATCGCCGACGCGCTGATAGGTGAAGTCCGCCTTATACTCCAGGTGCGGACGGCCGGAGATATCCAGCGCGCAGCGGGCGAGACACTCGTCCATCGGCAGCACGAAGCCGAAGCGGTTGATGCCGCGCTTGTCGCCGAGCGCCAGCTTCAGAGCTTCGCCGAGGGCCAGGCCGGTATCTTCCACCGTGTGGTGATCGTCGATGTACAGATCGCCGCCGACGTTGACCTCCATGCGGAAGCCGCCATGGGTGGCGATTTGGTCGAGCATATGGTCAAAAAAGCCGACGCCGGTGTGGATCTTGCTGCCGCCTTCGCGGTCCAGCCACACTTTCACATCCACCTGGGTCTCTTTGGTGATGCGCTCGACGTGGGCATAGCGGTCGCGGCGGGTCAGCTGCTCGCAGATGGTCGGCCAGTTCAGGGTCTCGCGGTCATAGCGCAGACCGATAATCCCCATGTTATCCGCCAGCTCAAGGTCGGTGGCCCGGTCGCCAATCACGTAGCTGTGGGCTTTATCCAGCACACCCTCTTCCAGCCACGGCAGCACCAGCTGGGTTTTCGGCTTGCGGCAGGCGCAGTTGTCGCCCGGGAAGTGCGGACAAATCAGCACTTCCTCAAAGTTAACGCCCTGCGAGGCGAAGATCTGCATCATCAGGTTGTGTGGGCCATCAAACGCCTCCTGCGGCAGGCTGTCGGTACCCAGACCGTCCTGGTTGGTGATCATCACCAGCTTATAGCCTTCCTGCTGCAGCTTCAGCAGCGCCGGGATCACCTGCGGCTCGAACGCCAGCTTGTCGAAACGGTCCACCTGGAAATCTACCGGCGGTTCGGAAATCAGGGTGCCGTCACGGTCAATAAAGAGATACTTCTGGGTCATACTTTCTCCGCAGTCAAGGCGTCAATCACGCGCTGGCTCTCGGCACGGGTACCGATAGTGATACGCAAACAGCCGCTCAATGAAGGTTGTTTATTCTGGTCACGTAAGATAATGCCCTGATCCCACAAAGATTTAAACACTGCGCTGGAGGCGGTTATCCGCGCCAGGACGTAGTTGGTCTCGGAATCGAAGACCTGCTCCACGCAGGCGATGCCGCGCAGCTGTTCCACCAGGTAGCGGCGCTCGTCGAGGATCTGCGCCACGCGCTGACGCATCGCGGCGATCCCTTCCGCGCTCAGCGCCTGGGCGGCGATATCGGCCACCGGCGTGGAGAGCGGGTACGGCGCGATCACTTTCAGCAGCACGTTAATCACCTCGGCGTTGGCGAGGGTGAAGCCGCAGCGCAGGCCGGCGAGGGCAAAGGCTTTGGACAGCGTGCGCAGCACCACCAGGTGCGGGTAGTCGCTGAGCCAGCCGGCGAGCGTCGCCTGCGGGCAGAATTCAATATAGGCTTCGTCGGCCACCACGATGGCTTTGCCGCGGGTCATCTCCAGCAGGTCGCGCATCGACTGCGGGTCGATAATCTGCCCGGTCGGGTTGTTCGGGCTGCAGACGAAGACCACTTTCACCCCGTCCAGCTTTGCCTCGATGCCCGGCAGGTCGAGCTGCCAGTCGGCCAGCGTCGGCACGGTGCGGCATTCGACGCCGATGGTCTCGGCGCTGACGCTGTACATGCCGTAGGTGGGCGGGCAGTAGAGCACCGCGTCTTCGCCTGGCTCGCAGAAGGCGCGGATCAGCAGCTCAATGCCTTCGTCGGCGCCGCGGCTGACCAGCACCTGCTCCGGTTTAACCCCGGCGTAGCGGGCGTAGTTCTCAATCACCGCCTTCGGCTGCGGCTCCGGGTAGCGGTTCAGCGTCTGCTCGGTCAGCTGGAAGGCCACGGCGGTGGGGAATTCGTTAGCGTTCAGCCAGACGTCGCCTTTCCCGCCCAGGCGGCGAGCGGATTGATACGGGGTCAGCGCGCGGACGTTGGCGCGGGCTAAATCTTCAATGCTCATGCTTGCTCCTTCAGGGCGGCAACGCGCAGCGTTACGGCGTTTTTGTGGGCGTCAAGGCGCTCGGCGGCGGCCAGAATCTCAATCGTCGAAGCGAGGGCGGCAAAGCCGTCGCGCGACAGCTCCTGCACGGTCATCCGCTTCTGGAAGTCGGCCAGGCCGAGGCTCGAACAGGTGGCGGTATAGCCATAGGTCGGCAGGACGTGGTTGGTGCCCGAGGCGTAGTCGCCCGCGGATTCCGGCGACCAGTCGCCAAGAAAAACCGAACCGGCGCTGGTGATGCTGTCCACCAGCTCACGGGCCTGGCGGGTCTGAATGATCAGGTGCTCCGGGCCGTACTGGTTGGAGATAGCCACGCACTGCGCCAGGTCGCGGGCCACGATGATCCGGCTGGCGGAGAGCGCCACGCGGGCGGTTTCGGCGCGAGGCAGGGCGGCCAGCTGGCGCTCCACGGCCTCGGCGACGCGGCTGCCCATCCCGGCGTCCGGGGTCAGGAGGATCACCTGCGAGTCCGGGCCGTGTTCCGCCTGGGACAGCAGGTCAGAGGCGACAAAGTCTGGGTTGGCGCCGCTGTCGGCGATCACCAGCACTTCCGACGGGCCGGCCGGCATGTCGATGGCCGCGCCGTCCAGACGCTGGCTGACCTGGCGTTTGGCTTCCGTGACGTAAGCGTTACCCGGGCCAAAGATTTTATCCACCTTCGGCACCGACTCGGTACCGAGGGCGAGGGCGGCGATGGCCTGCGCGCCGCCGACGTTAAAGATGGTTTTCACGCCGCACAGCTGCGCGGCGTAGAGGATCTCATCGGCGATCGGCGGCGGCGAGCAGAGCACCACCTGCTGACAGCCGGCGATGCGCGCCGGCGTCGCCAGCATCAGCACCGTGGAGAACAGCGGCGCCGAGCCGCCCGGAATATACAGCCCGACGGAGGCGATAGGGCGGGTCACCTGCTGGCAGCGCACCCCCGGCAGCGTTTCGACATCCACCGCCTGCAGCTGTTGCGCGTTGTGGAAGGTCTCGATGTTTTGCACCGCCACCGCCATCGCCTGCTTCAGCTCGTCGCTGAGGCGCTCGCCGGCGGCAGCGATCTCCGCCTCGCTCACCTGCAGCGCGGCGACGGTGGTTTTATCAAACTTCGCGCTGTATTCGCGCAGCGCCGCGTCGCCGTTGGCTTTGACGTTATCGAGGATCGCCGCCACCGTTTTACTGATGCTGTCGGAGGCGGAAATCGCCGGGCGCGTTAAGAGTTGTTGCTGTTGGTCTGCGCTACAGCCGTTCCAGTCGATGATTGTGTTGAAGCTCATGATTGTTTTCCCCTGTGTGTCCCGTGACCGGCTGGCCGATTACTCCATCATCTTCTCAATCGGCAGCACCAGAATGGAGCTGGCGCCCAGCGCCTTCAGTTTTTCCATAGTCTCCCAGAACAGGGTTTCGCTGCTGACCATGTGCATCGCCACGCGCTGCTTGTCGCCCGCCAGCGGCAGAATGGTCGGCCGTTCGGCGCCCGGCAGCAGGGCAACCACTTCTTCCAGACGTTCGGTCGGGGCGTGCATCATGATGTATTTCGACTCGCGGGCCTGGATCACGCCCTGAATACGGGTCAGCAGGCGGTCAATCAGCTGCTGTTTGGCGTCGTCCATTTCGCCGTCGCGCTGGATCAGGCAGGCTTTGGAGCGGTAGATCACTTCCACTTCGCGCAGGCCGTTGGCTTCCAGGGTGGCGCCGGTGGAGACGAGGTCGCAGATGGCGTCGGCGAGGCCGGCGCGCGGCGCCACTTCCACGGAGCCGTTCAGCAGACAGGATTTAAAGGAGATACCTTTTTGATCGAGGTAGCGCTTCAGCAGGTGCGGGTAAGAGGTGGCGATACGTTTGCCGTCCAGCGCCGCCGGGCCGTTCCAGGCTTCATCCACCGGTGTCGCCAGCGACAGGCGGCAGCCGCCGAAGTCCAGACGACGCAGGGTGAAATAGCGCGGGTCTTCGCCCTGGGCGCGGCGGCTGAGCAGCTCTTCTTCCAGCACGTTTTCGCCGATAATGCCGAGGTCGACAACACCGTCCATCACCAGGCCCGGGATATCGTCATCACGCACGCGCAGAATGTCGATTGGCATATTTTCCGCCAGCGCAATCAGACGCTGGGTGTGCAAATTGACTTTAATGCCGCAGCGGCTGAGTAATTCGCGTGAATCTTCGCTTAAACGGCCTGATTTCTGAATAGCTATGCGTAAACGGGTGTTGTCTAACATTGTTCTTTTCCTCTGAATACCTGTCTGAATCTGTCCGAATTTGGTCCAAAAAAAAGCCCCCGGAAGTGAATCTTCCGGGGGCTCTCTGCGCGTTCATGCACCACTGGAAGATCCAAATGTCTTCCAGCACACATCGCCTGAAAGACTAGTCAGGATGATGGTGATGATGGTGGTGTTTAAATTGAACGCGGTTCATAAAAATTCTCTGTGAATGACTATGCATTTGATGTCCTTTAACCTAAACCACTTTCGCCGCAGAAAGCAAGGGCTTTTTTCTATCATTAATTCATTTCACATTGAGCGAAGAAATTGTCAGTTGCCGCTGGCTGGCGTAGCCTGTAATCAGCACAGCGAAAGAGTCAGGAGCCTGGGATGAAAAAGGTCGCGATAGTCGGTTTGGGATGGCTGGGGATGCCGCTGGCGCTGTCGTTGACGGCGCGAGGCTGGCAGGTCACCGGCAGTAAAACCACGCAGGATGGCGTGGAGGCGGCGCGGATGTGCGGGATCGACAGCTATCCGCTGCGCCTGGAGCCGCAGCTGGTCTGTGATACCGAGGACCTCGACGCGCTGATGAACGTCGATGCGCTGGTGATCACACTGCCGGCCCGGCGGACCGGGGCAGGGGAAGGGTTTTATCTGCAGGCGGTGCAGGAGATTGTCGATACCGCGCTGGCGTACCATATTCCGCGGATCGTCTTCACCAGCTCCACCTCGGTGTATGGCAACGTCAACGGTACGGTGAAAGAGAACTCCCCGCGCCTGCCGCAAACCGCCAGCGGGCAGGTGCTCAAGGAGCTGGAGGACTGGCTGCACAATCTGCCGGGGACCTCGGTGGATATTCTGCGCCTGGCCGGGCTGGTGGGGCCGTCCCGCCATCCGGGGCGTTTTTTCGCCGGCAAGTCGGCGCCGGATGGCCAGCACGTGGTCAACCTGGTGCATTTGCAGGATGTGGTGGCCGCCATCGAACTGCTGCTGCAGGCTCCGAAGGGCGGGCACATCTATAATCTATGTGCGCCCCGCCATCCGGCGCGCGGCCTCTTTTATCCGCAGATGGCCCGCGAGCTGGGGCTGCCGCCGCCGGTCTTCAGCGACAGCCCGGACGGCGGCCAGGGCAAGATTGTGGATGGCAATCGTATCTGCAATGAGCTGGGGTTTGAGTACCAGTACCCCGATCCGCTGGTGATGCCGATGGAGTGATCCGCCAGCGGTGATTCGCATACCGTAAGGGGGTAGCGATGAAACCACTGCTGGATGTCCTCGTGATCCTCGACGCGCTGGAAAAAGAGGGGAGCTTTGCCGCGGCGTCGGCAAAGCTCTTTAAAACGCCCTCGGCGCTGAGCTACACCATTCACCGGCTGGAAAGCGATCTCAATATTCAGCTGCTCGACCGCAGCGGGCACCGCGCGCGCTTTACCCCCACCGGACAGATGCTGCTGGAGAAAGGGCGGGAAGTGTTGCACATCGCCCGCGAACTGGAGATCCGGGCGGTTAAGCTGCAGCAGGGGTGGGAACATACCCTCCGCCTGGCGGTAGACAGCACCTTTCCCGTGGCGCAACTCTCGCCGCTGATCGCCGCCTTTTATCAACAGCAGCCGCTCACCCGGCTGCGCTTCACGCTGACCCACTCGCTGCTGGACTGGCGGCCCTTGACGGAAGGGCAGGCCGATCTCCTGCTGGGGGCGCTCGGCGAGCCGCCGCCGCTGAGCGGCTATGATTATCTTCCCCTTGGCGAGCTGGAGCTGCTGCTGGTGGTCTCCCCGCAGCATCCTCTGGCGGCGCGCCGCGCCCCGTTGAGCTGGCGAACCCTGCGGCGTTACCGCGCGGTGGCCACCGGCGAGGGCGGGGCGCTGCTCGCCGATCAGGAGACCCTGACGGTGTGTGACGCCGCGGGGCAGCTGGCGCTGCTGCGCATGGGGCTGGGGTGGGGCTGCCTGCCGCGTTATCAGGTGCAGGCGCTGCTGGAGAGCGGCGAGCTGGTCAGTCTGGCCGTGCGCGGGCTGTCGCCTCGTCAGCGCGCGTGGATCGCCTGGAATGACGCCGCCTGCGGTTTGGCCGGGAAATGGTGGCGCGAATCGCTATTAGCAAATAGTGCTATTTTTACAATTTATCATACGGAAATCGTATAGATATTAGCATCTTAAAAATTATGCTCACGCAATGAACTTCATAACATCTTGTCAACGCCGTTGATATTGTTGCAAAATATGCGGCCTGAAAACCAGAGACTAGCCGACGCTTTTTTTAAAGTGTCGGTTATTTTTTTGGTCGAAAGACACATCATTCAATACCAAGAGGCCGGGCTTCGTACCGGATAGATATTTACTAAAAACCGACAGTCGTTGTCGCTGAGGAATAGAAAGAAATGGGGCAATTTTTTGCTTACGCGCTGGCGTTCACCGTAAAAGGGGATAACTATGTCGCATAACGCTACTCCAAATACCTCTCGCGTGGAATTACGTAAAACACTTACGCTAGTTCCGGTTGTAATGATGGGCCTGGCCTATATGCAGCCGATGACGCTGTTCGATACGTTTGGTATCGTCTCTGGTATGACCGACGGTCACGTGCCGACGGCCTACGCCTTTGCGTTAATCGCTATCCTGTTTACTGCCCTGAGCTATGGCAAGCTGGTACGTCGTTACCCGTCCGCCGGCTCGGCGTATACCTATGCGCAGAAATCCATCAGCCCGACCGTTGGCTTTATGGTGGGTTGGTCCTCGCTGCTCGACTACCTGTTCGCGCCGATGATCAACATTCTGCTGGCGAAAATCTATTTTGAAGCGCTGGTGCCTTCGATTCCGTCGTGGGTGTTTGTTATCGCGCTGGTCGCCTTTATGACCGCCTTTAACCTGCGCAGCATTAAATCCGTGGCCAACTTCAACACCGTGATCGTGGTGCTGCAGGTGGTGCTGATTGCCGTTATCCTCGGCATGGTGATTTATGGCGTGTTTGGCGGCGAAGGCGCCGGTACGCTGGCCAGCAGCCGTCCGTTCTGGTCCGGTGACGCGCACGTGATCCCGATGATTACCGGGGCGACGATCCTGTGTTTCTCGTTTACCGGCTTCGACGGCATCAGCAACCTGTCTGAAGAGACCAAAGATGCAGAGCGCGTCATTCCGCGCGCGATCTTCCTGACCGCGCTGATCGGCGGCCTGATCTTCATCTTTGCCACCTACTTCCTGCAGCTGTACTTCCCGGATATCTCGCGCTTTAAAGATCCGGATGCGTCACAGCCGGAAATTATGCTCTACGTGGCAGGTAAAGCCTTCCAGGTTGGCGCGCTGATCTTCTCCACCATTACCGTACTGGCGTCCGGTATGGCGGCGCACGCTGGCGTGGCGCGTCTGATGTACGTGATGGGCCGTGACGGCGTGTTCCCGAAAAGCTTCTTCGGCTATGTGCACCCGACCTGGCGCACCCCGGCGATGAACATCATCCTGGTCGGCGCTATCGCCCTGCTGGCGATTAACTTCGACCTGGTGATGGCGACGGCGCTGATTAACTTTGGTGCGCTGGTGGCGTTTACCTTCGTTAACCTGTCGGTGATTTCGCAGTTCTGGATCCGTGAGAAACGCAACAAGACGCTGAAAGACCACTTCCAGTATCTGTTCCTGCCGATGTGCGGCGCCCTGACCGTCGGCGCGCTGTGGGTCAACCTGGAAGAGAGCTCGATGATTCTGGGCCTGATCTGGGCCGGTATCGGTCTGGTCTATCTGGCCTGCGTGACCAAAAGCTTCCGCAACCCGGTGCCGCAGTATGAAGACGTGGCGTAAGGCGTAGCGTGATGTGAATGAGAAAAGCCGGAGGGAAACCTCCGGTTTTTTTTCGTTTGGCCCGGTGCGATACCTTTTGCCCGGCGGCGCTGCGCTTGCGCGGGCCTACGGTGATGGTTAATCTTCTGAAATTTAATGGTTATGTAGGCCGGGTAAGCGAAGCGCCACCCGGCAACATATTGGGCACGGAGCCTGATGTATTGCCCGGCGGCGGTGGAGACTGTTATCGGTTTACCACGTTCTCAGACTCCGTAGGCCGGGTCAGGCGCAGCCGCCACCCGGCAATATGTTGGCCACGGAAACGATGGCCGGACAGTTCCGTCTCCCTTGGGGAGAGGGCCAGGGTGAGGGGAAGCAACGCCGTGTGGTCATTTATGTTATCTGTGGCTTCAGCGCACATTGCGCTCCCGGTTAGCTTTCTGCGTAATGTCTCACACCGCACAGGGAGCGCACAGGGGGCGGCCAGTCGCCGCCGCCCCCTGTACCCCCGGGCTCC
>NZ_JBEAJA010000027.1:0-28407 GCF_040064755.1 Klebsiella sp. GB_Kp056
GCGCTTGCATGGCATGCAAGAGGTCAGCGGTTCGATCCCGCTTAGCTCCACCAAATTCTGCACCCAGCGGATTTGGTTCGTAAAGAGGTCCTGTGGGGCTATAGCTCAGCTGGGAGAGCGCTTGCATGGCATGCAAGAGGTCAGCGGTTCGATCCCGCTTAGCTCCACCAAAATTCAGAACCCTCGCTTCGGCGGGGGTTTTTTTTATCTATTTTCATGTAAAGCACTTTCTGGTTACGTCAGTTAATCTCCAGCTATTAAAATCGAAAGTAATTTCAGACTTTTTCCTGATAATTCACCTTGCTTGCCCTAAATAAGCAACATAACATTTCCCCCATTAAACGTAATGAGGTTGCCGGAGTTTTAATTAACAATAATGGTTGATAAAATTAACATTAATATCAAAAAAACTCTGTTGGCCTTTATCGTCTGTTTAGTCGCTATTCCGCTGGCTCGTTTTATTTCACCGCAAACGGTTATTGATGGCAATCTTATTTATATTGCCTGGCTGCCAATCAGCGTAATGTTTTCTGTTATTTTTATCTTTGGTCGCTATGCGATTGCGCCATTAATTCTCGCATTTGCCATTACCAATAGCCTGATAATTAAATTAACGCTACCGCAGGCGTTTATCTTACTCTTTTGTCAGCTGTTTGCGGTGTTCGTCTCCTGCGCTATTCTAAGACTGATGGTGGGTAAGCGCTGGCGCTGTGGTCCAACGGCGAAACATATGGGGGCGCGGATCTTCTGGGGCGGGTTCTTCGCGCCGGTGCTGCTGAAAATCACCATGTACCTCGCCGGACAATATTTTGCGTTTCCCCTATCTATTACCAGCTATTTTGGTAGTATGCCGTTGATTTACACCGTAATAGATATTCAAAGTTTAATCAGCGCAGCATTAATTTTTACCACCTTTTTATATTATCCAATGCGGATGATTATCAATCCACGCTACGCTCGACGATTCTGGCGGCAGGAATGTTTACCGTGGCTGGCAGCAAAGTATCGTTCCTTTACGCTATATTGGTTTATTGCGCTGGCGGTGATATTAACGCTATTGTGTGCGCCGTATCAGTCTGAATTTATTGCCGGTTATTTAGTTCCGGTGATTTTTATCGTCTACTTTATCGGGATTAGCCGGATTGGTCATGCGCTGCTGCGTATTTCATGGTCGGTCTCGGCTTTTTTACTGGTGGTGTATAACAAAAACTTTCTCCAGGGCGTCCAAAGCGAGTATTCATTATCCTTTGTGCTGTCAGTGTTGATCTCCTTTACTATCTGTTTGTTTTATATGGCAGACACCTATGCCCGCAGCGATCGCAATAAACGCCGCTGGCGTAGTCAGGCGGAAGAAGATCCGCTGACTGGCTTGCCTAACCTGCGCGCGCTGGAGAGCCATTTACAAAGCTGTCCGCAGCAGGTTATCTGCAGCCTGCGTATTCATAATCTCGACTTTCTCAGCAGGCATTATGGCCTGATGATGGGGGTGGACTGTAAACGGCAGATTATTCGGGCGCTGCAACCGCTGCTGGGGGCGGCGGATAAAGTTTTCCAGGTGCCGGGCAGCGAACTGATCCTCGTGCTTGACGGACCGGAGCCTTCATCCCGTTTGCATCATATGGTCGCGGTTCTCAACCACAAAAAATTCAGCTGGCACAATCAGCCGCTGGATCTGGAGTTTGGCGCGGCCTGGGGCCGCGACGACGGTCAGCGCGAGGGACTTCACCAGATGCTGGGTCAGCTAAGCTGGCTTTCCGAACAGGCGGGCAGCGAACGTCGGGTGCTGGCGCTGGATGAGGAGCAGGAGCTGGTGGTGGATCAAACCACCGAGCAGGTGCGCCTCCTCATGCGCGTCAAGCAGGTGCTCAAAGAGCGGGCGCTCATGCTCTATGCGCAACCGATTCAGAACAGGGAAGGGGAGGGATATCATGAGATCCTCACCCGGATGCGCTGTGGCGATAGCGTCATTATGCCCGATCAGTTTATCCCGTTGATTGTGCAGTTTAACCTCAGCCAACGTTTCGACATGCTGGTGCTGGAGACCTTGTTCAGCGTGCTTCATCAGCACGCTGGCCAGCGATTCTCGGTCAATCTGCTGCCTGCAACCCTGATGCAAAAGGATAGCGCCGCGCAGATTATCGCGCTGTTTCAACGCTATGCGGTCTCACCAGACCTTATCACTATTGAAGTCACTGAAGAGCAGGCCTTTTCCAATGCCGACATCAGCCGGCAAAATCTTGAAGCGCTGCGCGCGTTTGGCTGCGCCATCGCCATTGATGACTTTGGCACCGGATATGCGAACTATGAACGACTGAAGCATCTGCAGGCCGATATCATCAAGATTGACGGCTGCTTCGTCCGCGACATCCTCACTGACCCGCTGGACGCCATTATGGTGAAATCGATTGTCGAGATGGCGCGGGCGAAACAGATGAGCGTGGTGGCGGAATATGTCGAAAGCGAACCGCAAAAAGCGCGCTTGCTGGAGCTGGGGGTGAATTATCTGCAGGGCTACCTGGTGGGCAAGCCTCAGCCGCTGGGCGAATGACGGGTAAAAAAAAGCCGGGCATCGCCCGGCTCAGATGACAGGCGCCTGTTACAGAACCAGAGCCGCAATAGAAGCAGACAGGACGCTGACCAGCGTGGAGCCGTAAACCAGCTTCAGACCGAAGCGAGAAACCACGTTGCCCTGTTCTTCGTTCAGACCTTTGATCGCCCCGGCGATGATGCCGATAGACGAGAAGTTGGCGAAGGAGACCAGGAAGATAGAGATAATGCCTTCCGCGCGCGGGGAGAGCGTCGAGGCGATTTTCTGCAGATCCATCATGGCGACGAATTCATTGGAGACCAGCTTGGTAGCCATAATACTGCCCACCTGCAGCGCTTCGCTTGCCGGCACGCCCATCACCCAGGCGACCGGGTAGAAGATATAGCCAAGGATCCCCTGGAAGGAGATGCTGTAGCCGAACCAGCCGGTCACAGTGGCGAACAGGGCGTTCAGCGCGGAGATCAGCGCGATGAAGCCGATCAGCATCGCCGCCACGATAATCGCGACTTTAAAGCCCGCCAGAATGTACTCGCCCAGCATCTCGAAGAAGCTTTGACCTTCGTGCAGATTCGACATCTGCAGATTTTCTTCACTCTCTTCCACACGGTACGGGTTAATCAACGACAGAACGATAAAGGTGCTGAACATGTTGAGCACCAGCGCCGCGACGACGTACTTCGGCTGCAGCATGGTCATGTATGCGCCGACGATGGACATCGATACGGTGGACATCGCGGTCGCCGCCATGGTGTACATACGGTTGCGCGACATTTTGCCGAGAATATCTTTATAGGCAATAAAGTTTTCCGACTGGCCGAGGATCAGCGAGCTGACGGCGTTGAAGGACTCCAGCTTGCCCATGCCGTTGATTTTCGACAGCACGGTACCGATGGCGCGAATAACAATCGGCAGGATGCGAATATGCTGCAAAATACCGATCAACGCGGAAATGAAGACGATAGGGCACAGAACCTTAAGGAAGAAGAAGGCCAGACCTTTGTCGTTCATGCTGCCGAACACGAAGTTTGTCCCTTCGTTGGCAAAGCCGAGAAGTTTTTCAAACATCTCGGAGAAGCCTTTCACAAAACCCAGACCAATATCGGAGTTCAGGAAGAACCAGGCCAGCAGGACTTCAATGACAAGCAGTTGAACAACATAACGAATACGGATCTTTTTACGGTCATGACTGACCAACAGGGCCAGTATAGCCACCACAACGATCGCGAGGACAAAATGCAAGACGCGGTCCATAGTTGCTCCAAATATGAGGCAGGTTAAATTTCCGTGCACATTCTATGCAACGGCTTTAAAGAAAACGAGATCAATTGCACACTATTGCAAGGAACTGTGACCAATGGCAAAAATAGTGATCAAACATCCACTTTTGTTATGTTACGTAAAGGTTTTAAAAGTTGCATTCTTGTACTACTCTTAATAGCGGGCGCGATCGGGTTTACTGACGCCCGTTTTTCATTTCCGGCCAGCAATTGTTCCCTCCTATCACAGCAATCATTATCTCCATTCTAAATGAACTTGATAATCATTCGCATTTTGATAGCATGAAACATAGCAAAGGCTATATTTCCAGAGGCAGAAGATGACTAGCAGTCGCGTTGAGAATAGCAGTAGTCGCGCCGCGCGCAAGGTGAAGCTCGCCTTAATGGGGCCAGCTTTCGTCGCTGCCATTGGCTATATCGATCCGGGTAATTTCGCCACGAATATTCAGGCTGGCGCCAGCTTTGGCTATCAGCTGCTGTGGGTGGTGGTATGGGCCAACCTGATGGCAATGCTGATCCAGGTGCTCTCTGCCAAACTCGGCATTGCCACCGGTAAAAACCTGGCCGAGCAGATCCGCGACCATTACCCGCGCCCGGTAGTGTGGTTTTACTGGGTGCAGGCGGAAATCATCGCCATGGCCACCGATCTGGCCGAATTTATCGGCGCTGCGATTGGCTTTAAGCTGGTGCTGGGCGTATCGCTTCTGCAAGGGGCGGTGCTGACCGGGGTGGCGACCTTCCTGATCCTGATGCTGCAGCGGCGCGGACAAAAACCGCTGGAGAAGGTGATTGGCGGCTTGCTGCTGTTTGTAGCCGTCGCCTATGTCGTTGAGTTGATCTTTTCCCAGCCCGCGCTGGCTCCCCTGACCAAAGGGCTGGCGATCCCTACGCTGCCCAACGGCGAGGCGGTATTCTTAGCCGCCGGGGTGCTGGGGGCCACCATTATGCCGCACGTGATCTACTTACACTCCTCGCTTACCCAGCACCTGCACGGCGGGACGCGAAAAGAGCGCTATAACGCGACCCGCTGGGATGTGGCGATCGCCATGACCATTGCCGGGTTCGTCAACCTGGCGATGATGGCGACCGCCGCGGCGGCATTCCATTTCAATGGCCATACCGGCGTCGCCGATCTTGATCAGGCTTACAGAACGCTGGAGCCGCTGCTGAGCCATGCGGCGGCGACCATCTTTGGCCTCAGCCTGGTCGCTGCAGGTTTATCATCGACGGTGGTGGGGACTCTCGCAGGTCAGGTGGTCATGCAGGGCTTCATTCGCTTTCATATTCCGCTGTGGTTTCGCCGGGCGGTCACTATGCTGCCGTCGTTTGTCGTCATTCTGCTGGGGCTGGATCCAACGCGCATCCTGGTGATGAGTCAGGTGTTGCTGAGCTTTGGTATTGCGCTTGCCCTGGTACCGCTGCTGATATTTACCAGCAATGCAAAGCTAATGGGAGACCTGGTGAATACCCGCTGGGTGAGAGGCATCGGCTGGGCGATAGTCGCGATTGTGGTGAGCCTGAACGGCTGGTTAATTGTGGGATCGCTGCTCGGGGTGGATTAATGGCCTCCTGATGCGGAATAAAGCGAAGGGGAGCCGATGGGCTCCCCTTTTCGTCTGTTAGTGATGGCCATGTCCATGACCGTGACCGCGCCCGCCGGGACCACGTCCCCAGCCGCCGCGGCGATCGTCGCGGTCGCTCCAGCCCGCGCGATAGCCGCGCTCCCAGGCTTTATCTCTGCCTTTGTACCAGCCTTTGTGCCAGCCGTTGTCATGACGATGCCAACGGTTATCACGCCATTCATAGTGACGACGCCAGTAATCACGGTCGCGCCAGCTGCCACCGTCCCAGTAGTTACCGTAATTGTCACGATCGCCAATTTGTAATTTTATCGATGGCAACAGGGTGATTTCACCAGCGTTAGCGACTAATGGCGCTGCGGCCAGCAGTACTGCTGCCAGAATCAGTGACCTGAACATACTCTTCTCCTTCACGATCGGGGCCCTAAGCGGCCTGTTAACGTGATATTACGGGCCGGTAAAGACCTATCGCATCGGACGAACTCCGAAAGCACAGAAAAGAGCACTTTTTGCTAAAGTAACATTTGCTTTACAGCGCCAGGATGGCATCAATCGCGGCGCACTCTTCGGCGCTGAAATGACGATGTTTCAGCATTCCGACAGCGTCATCCAGCTGGGCGGTTTTGCTGGCGCCGATCAGCACGGAGGTGACTTTCTCCTCACGCAGCACCCAGGCCAGCGCCATCTGCGACAGCTTCTGCCCGCGTGCTTCCGCCAGCGTATTCAGCTGACGAATTTTTTCTAATCTGGCGCTGGTCAGCTGCTCCGGCTGCAGAAAACGACTGCTGCTGGCGGCACGTGAGTCTGCCGGAATGCCGTTGAGATAGCGGTCGGTGAGCTGTCCGCCGGCCAGCGGTGAAAACGCTATACTTCCCACCCCTTCCGTCTGCAAAAAATCCAGCAGCCCCTCTTCCACGCCGCGTTCAAACATGGAGTAGCGGGGCTGATGAATGACGCAGGGGGTGCCGAGATCGTTAAGGATCTTCACCGCCTCCCGCGCCTGGGCCAGCGGATAGTTGGAGATGCCGACGTACAGCGCTTTACCCTGGCGGACAAGGTGATCAAGCGCGCGCATCGTTTCCGTCAGCGGTGTTTCCGGGTCCGGGCGGTGATGATAAAAAATATCGACATATTCCAGCCCCATGCGCTGCAGGCTCTGGTTAAGGCTGGCCACCAGATATTTGCGTGAACCCCAGTCCCCGTAAGGGCCGTCCCACATGGTGTAGCCCGCCTTGGTGGAGATGATCAACTCATCGCGATAGGGCAGGAGCGCCTCTTTGAGGATGCGGCCAAAATTGCTCTCCGCCGAGCCCGGCGGCGGCCCATAGTTGTTGGCCAGGTCGAAATGGGTAATGCCGAGGTCAAATGCGTGCTGGAGCATCTGCCGGCTGGTTTCCACCCGCGTTTCATCGCCAAAGTTATGCCACAGACCGAGAGAAATTGCCGGCAGCTGAAGGCCGCTGCGGCCGCAGCGACGATAGGCCATCGTTTGATATCGCGTGGTACTTGCCTGGTAAACCATTCTTCCTCCGCAGATAAAACAGGGTGTGTATACGTTTACACTAATCAATGTTCTGCGTGGAGTACATCGCTTTTTCGGCGTAATTATTGCTTTACACCGCCTTTATCACCCCCTTTCTGGACAGGCGGATCGCTTATTCAATACTCAAATTACACCTGCGCCAAAATGAGGAAAATGGATATGCAACCGACTTACACTATTGGGGATTATCTGCTGGATCGCCTCGTCGACTGCGGTATTGACCGCTTGTTCGGCGTGCCGGGAGATTACAACTTACAGTTTCTCGACCGGGTCATTGCGCACAATGCGTTGGGGTGGGTCGGCTGCGCCAACGAGCTCAATGCGGCCTATGCTGCTGACGGTTATGCACGCATTAAGGGAGCCGGTGCGTTACTTACAACCTACGGCGTCGGCGAACTGAGCGCCCTGAACGGCGTGGCGGGCAGCTATGCGGAGCATATTCCGGTATTACATATCGTCGGCGCGCCCTCCACTGGCGCTCAGCAGCGGGGCGAACTGCTGCATCACACCCTGGGCGACGGCGATTTCCGCCATTTTGCGCGGATGAGCGAGCAGATCACCTGTAGCCAGGCGCTGCTGACCGCCGGCAACGCCTGCCATGAGATCGACCGTGTTCTGCGCGATATGCTGACGCATCATCGGCCTGGCTATCTGATGCTGCCGGCCGATGTCGCCAGAGCGGCAGCGATTGCCCCAGCGCAGCGCTTGCTGGTGGAGGCCGCTCCGGCGGATGAAAACCAGCTCGCCGGATTCTGCGAGCATGCCAGCCGCCTGCTGCGGGGCAGTCGACGCATCTCCCTGCTGGCGGACTTCCTCGCGCAACGCTATGGCCTGCAAAACACGCTCCGGGAATGGGTAGCGAAAACCCCCGTCGCCCACGCCACCATGCTAATGGGCAAGGGGCTGTTCGATGAGCAGCAGAGAGGTTTTGTCGGCACCTACAGCGGTATCGCCAGCGCGCCGCAGACCCGGGAGGCCATCGAAAACGCCGACACCATCATCTGCATCGGCACGCGCTTCACCGACACCATCACCGCGGGATTCACCCAGCATCTGGCGCGGGATAAGACGATAGAGATCCAGCCCTTCGCGGTCAGGGTGGGCGATCACTGGTTCAGCGGCGTGCCGATGGATCAGGCACTGGCTGCGCTGATGACCCTTTCCGCACCGCTGGCGGCGGAGTGGGCTGCGCCTCAGGTCGTGGCGCCGGAAGTGGAGGAGGGGGCCGACGGCGAACTCACGCAGAAAAATTTCTGGGCGACGGTGCAGGGGGCGCTGCGTCCCGGCGATATTATTCTCGCCGACCAGGGGACGGCCGCCTTCGGCATTGCCGCGCTGAAGCTGCCGTCAGAGGCGTCGCTGATCGTCCAGCCGCTGTGGGGCTCGATTGGTTTTACCCTCCCGGCCGCCTATGGCGCGCAAACCGCGGCGGCAGAGCGGCGGGTGGTGCTGATTGTCGGCGATGGCGCCGCCCAGCTGACGATTCAGGAGATGGGCTCTATGCTGCGCGATAAGCAAAAGCCGCTTATTCTGCTGCTGAATAACGAAGGGTATACCGTGGAACGGGCGATTCACGGCCCGGAGCAGCGCTACAATGACATTGCCCTGTGGGACTGGCGACGCCTGCCGGAAGCCTTCGCCCCGGACGTTGCCTCGCGCTGCTGGCGGGTTACGCACACCGATGAGCTACGGGAGGCGATGGCGGAGAGCATCACCTCCGATACGCTCACCCTGGTGGAAGTGATGCTGCCGAAAATGGATATTCCCGATTTCCTGCGCGCGGTGACGCAGGCGCTGGAGGAACGAAACAGCCGCGTTTAGTCGGTATGGTGTCTGGCAATCATCAAGGGCCTCCCGGCCAGCAGCAGCCAGGCCGGGAGCATCACAATGCACAGCAGCGGCAGCAGCGTGGTGTCCGGCACCACCACGGCGGCCATAAACAGGCTCAGCCAGCCGTCGCGGGTGACGACCAGCACCATGCCGAGGATCGCGCAGGAGACGGTGATCGCCGCCGGCACGGCGTCCACGTGGGCATGCAGCATCAGCCCCAGCGCCACGCCGACGAAGACCGCGGGGAAAATCCGCCCGCCGCGAAAGCCGCAGGCCGAGGCGAGAACCAGCGCAGCCAGTTTAACCAGCGCGATGAGCAGATAATCCGAGGCTGTCAGCGTCTGGCTGAAGGCCAGCTGCTGCATCTCATCCAGCCCCTTAAACAACGTTAAATGTCCGCCAATGGTCCCGAGGATCCCTAACAGCAAGCCGCCGAGGCCCAGCGTCAGGATCGGGTTTTTCAGGCGGTGCATCAGCGTGTGCAGGCGCGGCAGACACCAGACGGCGACCATACCGACGGCGATAGCGATCAGGGCGACGATCATGCCGCTGACGATATCGACGAAGTGCATCTGGCTATAGTGTGGGAGCGGCAGCGTGAAGTGGGGGTGGAAAAACAACCCGGTCGTCAGCGCGCCCGCAGCGGCGGCAAGCATCGGGGCAAACAGACGATCCCATAGCGGCGACTCGTTGCTGCTGTTGAGGGTTTGCGAAAAAATCAGCGCGGCGGCCACCGGGGTGCCGAAGAGGGCGCCGATGGTGCCTGAGGCCGCGAGAATGGTCCAGTCCAGAGAGCTGACCCGCGGGAACAGTCGGGAGCCGACGGCGACGGCCAGCGCAATATTCACCACCATAATCGGATGCTCCGGGCCGAGGCTGACGCCGCCGGCGAGGCCAAGGATCAGCGCCGCCAGCAGCCCGGGCAGCGCGCCGGTGGCAATAGGCGCGCCGATTAACGACTCGGTCGCCGGGTCCGGCCCGGCATGCCCCGGGCTGTAACGGACGACCAGGCCCACCGCGATCCCCGTCGCCGTGAGAATGGCGATGATCCACAGCGGGTTCTCGGCGCTCACTCCAAACTGCACAGGCAAATTGCTCCACAGGATGCGCTGCAGCAACGCGGCAATCTTCATCGCGCCGATTAGGATCAGACTGGAGGCGATGCCAATCAGGATAGCCGGCACCGACAGGATCAGCATTGTTCTGGCGCGAGGATGGAGCATGAAAATGTCCTTGTTAAAGTTCAGGAGCACTACTTTGCCTTTGTCGGCGGGGACCGTCGATGCAAATGGTGCTGAAACGATAAAGTTAAGGCGGCGTCTGATACCCGTGGCCTCGTTAATAGGCTACTTTGCATTGATTACAAACTAAATGTGACCTGTGTCGCTAAACAAGGGGCGTCCGCGAGTTGGACGTTGTTGTTAAGCCGCCATGAATTTACAGTGTGCCAAAAGATTTATTTTGACTTTAGCGGAGCCGTAACGGAATGACAAAATTTGCTTTAGTAGGAGATGTCGGGGGGACCAACGCCCGCCTGGCGCTGTGTGATCTGGCGAGCGGAGAGATCTCTCGTGCAAAGACCTATTCCGGGCTCGATTACCCCAGTCTGGAGGCGGTGGTACGCGTCTATCTCGAGGAGCATCAGGTGACGGTCAGCGAAGGCTGTATCGCTATCGCCTGCCCGATCACCGGCGACTGGGTGGCGATGACCAACCATACCTGGGCCTTCTCCATCGCCGAGATGAAGCGCAACCTTGGCTTTGCGCACCTGGAGATTATTAACGATTTCACCGCCGTTTCAATGGCCATCCCGATGCTGAAAGCCGAGCACCTGATTCAGTTCGGCGGCAGCGCGCCGGTAGCCGGCAAACCGATCGCCGTTTATGGCGCCGGAACCGGGCTGGGCGTAGCCCATCTGGTACACGTTGATAAGCGCTGGGTCAGCCTGCCGGGCGAAGGCGGCCATGTCGATTTTGCGCCGAACAGCGAAGAAGAGGGCATTATTCTGGAAGAGCTGCGCGCTGAGCTGGGGCATGTCTCCGCAGAACGCGTCCTCTCCGGTCCTGGTCTGGTCAACCTTTATCGCGCGATAGTCAAATCGGATGGTCGACTGCCGGAGAACCTGCAGCCGCGTGAGGTCACCGAGCGGGCGCTGGCGGATAGCTGCACCGACTGTCGCCGGGCGCTGTCGCTGTTCTGCGTCATTATGGGGCGCTTCGGTGGAAACCTGGCGCTGACCCTGGGGACGTTTGGCGGGGTCTATATCGCTGGCGGCATCGTGCCGCGCTTCCTGGAGTTCTTTAAAGCCTCCGGCTTCCGCGGCGGTTTTGAGGACAAAGGCCGTTTTAAAGCCTATGTCCAGGATATCCCGGTTTACCTGATCGTGCATGACAACCCAGGCCTGCTGGGCTCCGGCGCGCATCTGCGTCAGACGCTGGGTCAGGTGCTGTAAGCGCATTCCTCCCGGGCTACTGTCGTAGCCCGGCCAGGCGGGGAGCCCCGCCGTCTACAGATTCATCAGCTGGCGAAACTCTTTCACTTTACTGCGACTGACCGGAACCTGAAACTCCAGGTCGCGCAGGCGTAGCACATAGGTATTGTTAAACCACGGCTCAATTTCCCGAATTTTGCTGAGATTCACACAGTACGAGCGGTGACAGCGAAAGAAATGTGCGGTGGGCAGTTTGCTGCAGAATTCGGTAATGTTCATCGGCATGACGAATGACTCCCGGCGAGTGTAGACGAAGGTCATCTTCTCGTGCGCCTCGGCATAATAGATATCATGAATGCTGGTGACGATGATCCGCTCATCTTTTATCAGATTGATGGTGTCGTTTTCCCGAGGCGCCACGTTGGTTAACCCGGAAGCGGCGTTATTTTGCTGCTGCCAGGCGGCGGTCAGCTTCTGCAGCATATTGATGATGCGCGACTCCTGGTAGGGCTTCAGAATGTAGTCAAACGCCTCCAGCTCAAAAGCTTCCACGGCGTGTTCTTTCCACGCGGTGATAAAGACGATAAAAGGCTTATGGGCGAACTGGCTGATGTTCTGCGCCAGCAGAACGCCGTCCAGCGATGGAATATTGATATCGAGAAAGATGGCGTCGACCTTGTTGTGCTGGAGAAATTTCAGCACGTCCAGTCCGTCGTCAAAGCTGCCGACGATCTCCATCTGGCTGTGGGTGTTGATAAGCCAGGAGAGTTCCTGTTGGGCCAGAAACTCATCCTCCACAATGATAACTTTCATCTTTTCTCCACTCATGACAACAGAGACTCCGTCAGCGCCTGCGGCGTAGAGTGATTGGGGACATAAAAAGCAATCTCCGTTCCTGGCGTCAGGGTGCGGATATGCAGCCCCTCGCCATAGAGAAGTTTCACCCGATGATGAACGTTGAGCAGGCCGATTTTGTTACCCGGCATTTCATCGGCTTCCACGCGGGCGACCACGGCGGGATCGATGCCGTTGCCGGTGTCGCGAACGCTGATGCGAACCCGATTTCCGCACTCATTGATGCCGATCGTCACCACGCCTTTCCCTTTACAGGGCTGAATGCCGTGCACAATGGCATTTTCCACCAGAGGCTGGATAAGCAGGCTTGGGATCACGCAGCTGACGTCGTCGTCAATATCATAGATAACCGTCAGTTTGTCGCCGAATCGCGCCTGTTCAATGGCGATGTAATCTTTGATCTGATACAGCTCTCGTTTGATATCAATCTGCTCATCGTCTTTTAATTCGATGTTATAGCGCAGATAGCGCGACAGATTAAAAATGAGCTGGCGCGCGGTGTCCGGATTAAGGCGAATCGAGGAGGAGATCGCGTTCAGGGCATTGAATAAAAAGTGCGGGTTAATCTTGCTTTGCAGAGCGCGCAGCTCCGCTTTGTTGGCCATCTCCCGTAGCTGTTCGGCGCGGGAAACCTCCAGCTGGGTGGAGATGATTTGTGACAGGCCTATCGCCATCTCCTGCAGCGTCGAGGTGATGCGATGGGCGTGGCAGTAATAGATTTTTAGCGTACCAGTGACCACCCCTTTTTCCCACAGCGGAATGACCATCAAGGAGTGGATCTCTGGCGTACGGTGGGCTTCATCATTGTTTTTAATAATGATTTTTCCATAACGGATGGCCTGTCGGGTGGTGGGACTGATGACATCGTTATGATGTTGATAGTTGGCTTCACCGACGCCCACGTAGGCCAGCACGTGTTCCGTATTGGTGATCGCCACCGCGTCGGCGGTAATGTCGCGGCGGATAATGTCGCAAACCTGGCGCAGAGAATCGCTGTTGACCTGACGGAACAGCGGCAGGGTTTTGTTGGCAATGTCGAGCGCCAGTTTCGCCTGCCGCGCGGCGCTGGCCTCCTTTTCCCCTTCCACGCTCTGCACCAGCAGCACGATAAAACCGATGCAGACGCTGCCGAGGATCATCGGGATACCAATTTTCGAAACAATATCCACGCCGAGGCTGAGGGAAGGGGCCCAGATCACCACCAGGATCATGGTCAGAGTCTCGCAGACCATTCCGGCCAGAATGCCGATTTTCCAGCGTTGATCGCGGGCCACTTTGCGGTTAATCAACCCCGACAGCAGGCCGGCGATGATGCTGGTGATAAAGCAGGGCACGGCGGTCACCCCGTCAATATCAATCAGATAGCGGTGCACACCGGCAATCACCCCGACAATGGCCCCCACCCAGGGACCAAACAGGATCCCGCCGGACATCACGGCGATGATGCGCACGTTTACCAGCGATCCTTCCACCGGCACACCGGACCAGGTACTGAAGAGCGCGAACAGCGAGAAAATGGCGGTGACAGCCAGCAGCTCTTTCGGCGTATGCGCCGACTTATGCAACAGTTCGCGGAACAGGCGCAGGCGAATGAGAAAAAACAGGCAAATAAGCATCAGGGCCGCACGATCATAGACCGCCAGCATCATAGTAAAGATTTCGTGCATGGGTGCGCCGCGTCAGTGGCCAGAAAAGGACATGATAAAAAACCTGACGACAGAAGACCAGCCGCAGAAAAATAATGAGGAAAAGGCGCACTTTTAAAAGGGGATTGAGGGGTGGGGAGGTGATGTACCGCCAGACGCCAGAAGAAACGATAAATACCCGTGATAGAAAAGATATCAATATGTTACCACTTGCAGACAAAACGGTATTCATTCCGCAGCGTACTGCCGTATTTAGCGCAGACGATACCCGTTTTTAACGCCAGTGATTATTTTTCGTCAGGGCACTCGACAACGTGATTTTTTTCAGGTTATTTTCTAAACGAGCCGCAACAGCGGCAGCGTCGCTCGGACGGTCCGGGCGCTAACGTTAATCAGAGGAACCTATGGCTGAATCCAGTCCTGAACGCCGTTTTACGCGTATCGATCGTCTCCCCCCGTATGTTTTTAATATTACTGCCGAACTGAAAATGGCTGCGCGCCGGCGCGGCGAAGATATTATCGATTTCAGTATGGGCAATCCCGATGGCGCGACGCCGCCGCATATCGTGGAAAAACTCTGCACCGTCGCCCAGCGGCCTGACACCCATGGTTACTCTACCTCGCGGGGGATCCCACGCCTGCGTCGCGCTATTTCGCGCTGGTATGAAGAACGCTATAACGTCGATATCGATCCGGAATCGGAAGCGATCGTCACCATTGGTTCGAAAGAGGGGCTGGCGCACCTGATGCTGGCGACGCTGGATCATGGCGACACCGTGCTGGTGCCGAACCCCAGCTACCCGATCCATATCTACGGCGCGGTGATTGCCGGGGCGCAGGTGCGCTCGGTGCCGCTGGTGGAAGGGGTGGATTTCTTTAACGAACTGGAACGCGCCATCCGCGAGAGCTATCCGAAGCCGAAGATGATGATCCTTGGCTTTCCCTCGAATCCGACCGCGCAGTGCGTCGAGCTGGATTTCTTTGAAAAGGTTGTCGCCCTGGCGAAGCAGTATGACATCCTGGTCGTCCACGATCTGGCCTATGCCGATATCGTGTATGACGGCTGGAAAGCGCCCTCCATCATGCAGGTGCCCGGCGCACGCGATGTCGCCGTCGAGTTCTTTACCCTGTCGAAAAGCTATAACATGGCCGGCTGGCGCATTGGCTTTATGGTCGGTAATAAGACCCTGGTGAACGCCCTTGCCCGCATCAAAAGCTACCATGACTACGGCACGTTTACGCCGCTGCAGGTGGCGGCGATCGCTGCCCTGGAGGGCGATCAGCAATGCGTGCGGGATATCGCTGAACAGTATAAGCGCCGCCGCGATGTGCTGGTGAAAGGGCTCCATGAGGCCGGCTGGATGGTGGAGTGTCCGAAAGCGTCCATGTACGTCTGGGCGAAAATTCCGGAACCTTATGCCGACATGGGCTCGCTGGAGTTCGCGAAAAAGCTGCTTAACGAAGCGAAGGTTTGCGTTTCTCCGGGGATTGGCTTTGGCGATTATGGCGATACCCATGTCCGCTTCGCGCTGATCGAGAACCGGGACCGGACGCGTCAGGCGATCCGCGGCATTAAGGCGATGTTCCGCGCGGATGGCTTGCTGCCCGCCGCGAGCTAGCGCTTCGGCGAATACGCTATAACAAAAACGGGAGCCTCTGGGCTCCCGTTTTTTTTGACACCGCTGCAGTCTAGATCATCAGGGCAAAAGTACCGGCCCAAACGATGACCATAAAAGAGAGGCCCATAAAGAAGTATTTCACGACTCATCACTCCACGCGCTTATGCGACGTTCAAATGAATTAATTGTTCTGTTTTTCAAGGGCTGTCGCTGGTGAAATCTCACCCTGCGGCAGCTCGCAATTCTGTGCGTTAAGTGCTCCAGATGGCGCTAATGTACGCCTAAAAAATCAGGGAAACAAGAGGCATTTTTTTATTAATTTTTAGTTACTTACGAGTGTCGTGATTCGGCGACACATTAATTTCGCCCGGTAATAAATTTAGCGCCAGCGACGCTGCGAAAACGGGTTTCTCATCAGGGCGATTAGCGAGGCTAGTCAGGCTTGGCGCGCGGCATTCACGTTGCCACGCGCCACCGGTTTAATGCAGATCAGAGGCGCGCTGTCGCCACTCGGCAGGGTAGTGTGCCGGGATAAAGCGCAGCGTGATCGCCATGAGTAACAGGACACAGAGCGCATGCCAGGACCAGTCAAGGGTGTAGTTCCCGCTCAGGCTACGCAGCAGGCCGGAAAGCCAGGGCGACAGGCCGGCGATAATAAATCCGATACCCTGCATAAAGGCTACCAGCCGGCCGGCCACCGTCGGTTGTCCGGCATGATCGAGGGCCAGCACCAGGCACAGGGGAAACGCGCCGCCCAGACCGACGCCGCAGGCGAGAGCCCAGAGCGCGGAGAAGTGCTGCGGCAGCCAGATGAAGCCGCAGAAGCCAATCAGCTGGAGCGCCAGAGCACACAGCAGAAGCTGGCGCCGGTCATCCTGGCGAGCCAGCGCCGGCAGCAGCAGCGCGCCCGCGGTTTGCCCAACTGTCAGCAACGCCAGCAGCGAGCCGCTGTACTGGGCGCTGTCGCCAAGCTGCATATAATAGGGCGGCAGCCAGGCGATCAGACTGGCGTAGCCGGCATTGATCAGTCCGAAATAGAGCCCCAGCGTCCAGGCGCGGCGCTGGCCAATAATCGCTACCCGGGGGGCGGCGCTGGTCTGATGCGGAGCACGGGGCAGGTGCCGGCAAATCGCCAGCCAGCTGAGCAGGGCGAGGAGGGCGGGGAGCGCCCACCAGGCCAGCGCATCCCGCCAGGCTGTGCTGTGCGACGCCAGCCACGGCGTTAACGCGGCGCCTAACCCGCCACCGCCCATTAGCGCGGCTGACCATAGCCCCATTACCAGCGGCGTCCGTCGGGCGAATAAGCGCTTAATCACCGCCGGGATGGCAGCCTGGATGATGCCGATGCCAACGCCTCCGGCCAGGGCGCTGGTGAGCAGTAGGCCGCTATTCGGGGCGATTTCCCGCAACAGGGCGCCCGCCGCGATAATCAGCAGGCTTAGCGCAATGCTACGGTTTTGACCGACATGACGATCGACCCAGCCGCCGGCCAGCGCCAGCACGCCCATCGCTACCACCGGCAGGGCGGTCAGTAGCGCGGCCAGGGTATAGCTCATCCCGCTGGCAGCGCGGATCTCCGGAAGCAAAGGGCCGATGGAGGTGAGCAGCGGCCGCATATTTATGCCGATCAGCACCAGGATCCCCAGCGTCAGATTCTGTCGCAACACGGCTTTCATGGCTGCTGTTCCGCCCACCGCTGATAAACGGCCAGACCCTCCGGCTGCGGGCGATGATGGATCGGCAACGTCTGCTGCGCCAGCGGCTGCTGCAACTGCTGATAAATCGCGGCGGTAGATAGCTGAAAAGGCTCTCCGTCCTGATTGCTGTTGGCGAAAAATACTTCCCGCACGCCGGTTAAATAGAGTGCGCTAAGACACATCGGACAAGGCTGTCCGCTGGCGTAAATAACGCATTCGCGCAGAACTTCGCTTCCCAGCCTGGCGGCAATATCGCGAACGGCATTCAGTTCGGCATGCGCCGTTGGGTCGCCGCTCAGATGAAAGGTGTTGACGGCTTCGGCGACAACCTCGTTATGGCGCACCATCACGGCGCCAAAGGGGCGACCACCGTGGGTTGTGTTGTGTTTTGCCAGCGCTAAGGCGCGCTGGAGATAGCGATCGTGAGCGGACATAGTCACTCCTGCATAAGATGATGTTCAAGGTAAAAGAGGCAACGGGTCGTGCGTAGAGGGTACGTAACTTGTTTCATAAGTTAAAAGACTTATTTATGATGAACCCTAGTTGAATTACTTATAGGTAAGCGGATGCTCCTGCGCCATCTTTCCTACTTTATCGCTGTGGCAGAACACCGTGGCTTTACCCGCGCCGCCGCGGCGCTGCACGTCTCCCAGCCGGCGCTGTCACAGCAGATCCGCCAGCTGGAAGCCATGCTGGAGGTTCAGCTTTTCGACCGCTCTGGCCGTTATATCCGGTTAACCGATGCCGGAGAGATCTGGCTGGAGTATGCCCGCCGGGCGTTACGCGATCTTGAGGAGGGGCGGCGCGCTCTGCATGACGCTGAGGATCTGCAGCGCGGCAAACTCCGCATTGCCATGACGCCGACCTTCACCACCTATATGCTGGGACCGCTGGTGGAAAACTACTATCGACGCTACCCCGGCGTGAAATTGCTGATCCAGGAGATGAACCAGGAGCGCATGGAAATGATGTTGCTGCAGGATGAACTGGATGTCGGCATCGCCTTTGACGACAGTCGTTCCCCGGATATTGTCGTTCAGCCGCTGCTGACGGAAACCCTCGCGCTGGTGGTGAGCCGCACGCATCCTCTGGCCAGAGAGAACGCGCTCAGGCTGCAGGCGCTCGACGCGCAGCCGCTGATTTTACTGAGCAGCGAGTTTGCCACCCGGGAGCAGATCGATCGTTATTGTCGTCGTCATCGGCTCGAACCTGACGTGCAGATGGAGGCCAACTCTATCGGCGCCGTTCTGTCGGTCATTCGGCGAACCCCCCTTGCGACACTGCTGCCGGCGGCGATCGCCGGGCAGTATGATGATGTGGTGGCGATTGAGCTGGAACCCGCGCTGCTGCAGCGAACGGCCTGTTTGCTCCAGCGCAGGGATGCGTGGCAGAGCGCCGCGGCACGCGAATTTATCGCCCTGGCGCGGGAGATTGCGCTAACGCTTGAGCAGGAAAACCGCCTGCCTCCTGCCTGAAGGCGTGCGTCGCTCGGCGGCGAGCCAGGATTAACGATGGGCTGCGTTGCTGGTGTCGGCCTCGTCGGGCAGGGCATTCTCTCTAAGCATGACTTCCTCCTTAAGCCTTTCCAGCACGTGATGAAAGAGCTGGGTCTTGTCTGGCTCAGCCATGGTCTGCAATTTCACATTAAATAAAGTATGGGACAGAATAAGATCGTGGATAAATTCCAGCAGTACCTCACTTTGCGGAAGTGAGGTTAATTCCTGATGGATATAACCGGTTTGTTGCCGTAGCGGATTTTTTGTGACATCCATCGGTCGGGCGCTAATGCTATGGGCAAATATTTTCTCAATTGCCTGACTGGTAATATAGAGCCGATTCAATGACAGGATGGGGTTTTCGGCTTCCTGCGGAATGAAGTGACAATAAACAAACGGTTTCTCAGGCAGCATCATGCTGAACCTGTTTTCACGATGAATATCGTTAGGCGCCTCCAGCAACGCCATTAAATTCCGGCCGTGCGGATGCCAGAGTCCTGAAGCTGTGACCTTGACGTTGAACTGCGTGACGGTATTCCCGCTCTGGGTTTCCATGACGGGAATATCGTCATCAATCCGCAAAATGCTATGGATATGGGAGTGTGGCGACCAGTAGGTTTCCACCGTCTCTGATGAATTGAGTGGATTAAATGTGTTGGTTACCTCTTTTTCCTGATGAGAAAGGACGGCGAGTTTTAGTGTTCCCCGCGTCGGGTTAAGCTTCAGGCATAGATTGATCGCACCGATATCATGCCAGTGAAGAATGTCTTCAATTTCGCAGTTTAATAGTTTTTGCGCCCGGGGAAGGGAACAATACTCCATTGGCGGTAAATTATTTAATTTCCAGATATTCCGTTCTGTTATATTCATAAGGATTGTTTATTGCAGAAAAATAGCGGTCAGTATTAGCAATGAAAATCTGATGGTCATGTGCTTTTTTTTGTTAACGTCGCTGGTCTGATTGATGAAATTCATTCATGTTGAGAATATTATATCAATAAGATGATTATTCTTATTGTTACGTCAGCCATTCACTTGATTGTGTAATCCTATCATTTATTTCGCTCGAGAAAAATAGTTTGCTTAGCGCCTGAATACAACACTTTTTTGTTTTTTTATTAACGACCTCGACGAGAGGGAACGCATCATGAAGAGAATGTGGATCTTGAGATCAATGCCTGGACGACAGGGATAACGCAAACGGATACTCGCGGCATCCGTTTGCGGCGGCCAAGCTTACCGGGTTACAGAGGGATAGCGATCTCCTGGCTGCGCGATGGCATACCAGGCCATCATCTCCGCGGTACCCGGCTGACCTTCTGCTGGCGCCCAGTCCATAGTGTCGATTTCAGCAAGCGGTTGATAAGCGCCTTGTTTAACTTCAAATACCATCCCACCAGCGTCGAGTGAGAGCACCGTATGCCAGGTGCCAGGCTCCATTTCCAGCGCCGTGCAGGTTTCACCCAGCACCACCCGGTTAGTGATCGCGCCATGATCATCAAAATTTAGCACCACAAAGCGACCTTTCAGCGGCAGCAAAAGTTCAAAGGTATGTCGGTGCCGGTGCAGGCGGATATAGGTGCCGGGTTCCATAGCGATAGCCAGACGCTGCACCGGGTCGCTCAGCTCAGGGTGAAAATTGCGATGGGCACGTAAGCGCGGGGAACTGGCTGCCGCTTCGCTCTGCTGCTGCATATCGCTAAGGGTGATCTGTTTCATATCAACGCCTGGCTCCTTTGTTGTCCAGAGAGTGTTGCATCGGGATAGCGGCTTGTGACCGAGTCACCCAAAAGGCATTGTACGAATAAATGCGAGTCATGTAACTTAATCATCTGTAACAGATAATATTGTCACATCGCCACTGTATGTAGGTGGCCGTAGAAATGTAAAAGCAAGATGTTTTGTGCTGAGTATCAGGTCAAACATGTGCAGTATCTTTTGCTATAACTATTCATGCTGCAATATCAATAAAGTTATTAATATTGATGCTTGTAATATGGCAATATTGACTTAAAGCAAATTTATGCAATTTATTAAAATGGGTCATGTGATGTTTTGATAACGTGTAGT
Source organism: Klebsiella sp. GB_Kp056 (assembly GCF_040064755.1). Taxonomy (NCBI): domain Bacteria; kingdom Pseudomonadati; phylum Pseudomonadota; class Gammaproteobacteria; order Enterobacterales; family Enterobacteriaceae; genus Klebsiella; species Klebsiella sp. GB_Kp056. The sequence goes on from NZ_JBEAJA010000027.1 coordinate 20,593, forward strand.
TTTTAATACTTTATGAATTTTCGTTTTTTTATATTTGACGCGTTAATCATTCATTGTTGATATGAATTATTGCTGTATTTGTTCTGTAGTTTTACTCATTGCAGGCGGCTTGCTGTTTTGTTGAGCGCTGTTTTATTATTACACTTAATTAAGTGTCAAGCGAAGATGTGTATGATAATTAACTAAGGGAAGAGACAGAAGTGACTGATACGTTCCAGAATGAAGTGCCTAAGGCTCGCATTAATCTTAAATTATCTCTCCACACCGGCGGCGTGCAAAAAAAGGTTGAGCTGCCATTAAAGCTACTTACCATTGGTGATTTTAGTCACGGTAAAGAAAACCGGCCATTATCGGAAAGAGAGAAAATTAACGTCAATAAAAATAACTTTAACAGCGTACTTTCGGAATTTAGCCCGGAGGTGAATCTCTCGGTGCCGAATACGCTGGCTGGCAATGGCGAAGAGGAGAACGTCAGGCTGCGTTTTACCGATATCAACGATTTTGAACCGGAGCAGATTGCCCGGCAAATTCCACAACTCCGCGCCATGCTGGCGATGCGTAATTTATTACGCGATCTCAAATCCAATCTGCTTGATAACGCCACTTTCAGAAAAGAGCTCGAGGCAATTCTGAAAGATCCGGCGCTGTCACAGGAATTACGCGACGAAATGAGTGCGCTTGCTCCGAAATAATGGCGGGGCAAGTCTGTTAATGGAATAACCGGGAAAATGCTAATGTCTGTTACCACAGAAAACAGCCCTGTTCAGGGGCAAACCGCGCTGCAGGAAAACACGGCGAGCGAGGGCGTTTACGCGTCGCTGTTTGAAAAAATCAATCTCGCCCCGGCCGCTCGCCTCGGGGACATCAACGACTTTCTGGACGATGCCGCGCTCTCCGAGGCGCCGGCGGCGGAGCGTCTGACCGCGGCGATGCAGGTGTTTATGGAGCGCATCCGCCAGTCCGGCCAGCGGGTGGAAAAGCTCGATAAAACGCTGATTGACCACCATATCGCTGAACTGGATTTCCAGATAAGCCGCCAGCTGGACGCAGTGATGCACCATCCGGAGTTTCAGCAGGTCGAATCCCTGTGGCGCGGCCTCAAACAGCTGGTGGACAACACCGACTACCGCCAGAACGTGAAAACGGAGATCCTCGACGTCTCAAAGGACGATCTGCGTCAGGACTTTGAGGATGCGCCGGAGCTGATTCAGAGCGGCCTTTACTGGCACACCTACACTGCGGAGTACGACACCCCCGGCGGCGAGCCGATCGGCTCGCTGATCTCGGCCTATGAGTTCGACGCCAGCGCGCAGGATGTGGCGCTGCTGCGCAATATCTCCCGGGTTTCCGCTGCCGCCCACATGCCGTTTATCGGCGCCGTCGGCCCGGCTTTCTTCCTGAAAGAGACCATGGAAGAGGTCGCCGCCATCAAAGATATCGGTAACTACTTCGAACGTGCGGAATATATTCGCTGGAAAGCGTTTCGTGAAACCGACGACGCCCGCTACATCGGCCTGGTGATGCCGCGCGTGCTGGGTCGTCTGCCGTATGGTCCGGACACCGTGCCGGTGCGCAGCTTCAACTATGTTGAGCAGGTGAAGGGGCCGGACCACGAAAAGTATCTCTGGACCAGCGCGGCGTTCTCTTTCGCCTCCAATATGGTGAAGAGCTTTGTCAATAACGGCTGGTGCGTGCAGATCCGCGGCCCGCAGGCCGGCGGCGCGGTGAAAGATCTGCCCATCCATCTGTACGATCTGGGCACCGGCAATCAGGTGAAGATCCCTTCCGAGGTGATGATCCCGGAAACGCGGGAGTTTGAGTTCGCCAGCCTGGGCTTCATTCCACTGTCGTACTACAAAAATCGCGATTACGCCTGCTTCTTCTCGGCCAACTCCGCGCAAAAACCGGCGCTGTACGATACCGCCGACGCTACCGCCAACAGCCGCATCAATGCGCGTCTGCCTTATATCTTCCTGCTGTCGCGCATTGCGCACTACCTGAAGATGATCCAGCGCGAAAATATCGGCACCACCAAGGACCGGCGCCTGCTGGAGCTGGAGCTGAACACCTGGGTGCGGAGCCTGGTCACCGAAATGACCGATCCGGGCGACGAGCTGCAGGCCTCCCATCCGCTGCGCGATGCCAGCGTGGTGGTGGAAGATATCGAGGACAACCCGGGCTTCTTCCGCGTGAAGCTGTACGCCGTGCCGCACTTCCAGGTCGAGGGGCTGGACGTCAATCTGTCGCTGGTATCTCAGATGCCCAAAGCAAAAGCATAAGGCAGGACGGGATGAAAATTTATCGTCCACTGTGGAACGAGGGGGCTTTACTATCCCCTCAACAGTTCCAGCAACAGGCTGAATGGGAGTCTTTTCGCAGCGCCGGTGCATCAGCGCTGGCGTCCCCATTCCCCTGGGGCGTGGAAATGATTGAGTTTAATGACAGTCTTCTTTCGTCCGGTCTGATTCAGATTACGCAGTTACGTCTCTGGCTGGAAGATGGTTCATTAATTGATGCGCAAAGCAGCGATCTGCCTCCAGCGCCGCGTGAGTTAGATGCCAGCCAGCTGGCAGGTCGTGATGCGGTAACTGTCCTCATTGCATTGCCGCACATGCAGCCAGGTATGAGCAACGTTGAACAGGAGGGCGTCAGTTCAGAACGGCCGCTTCGCTATCGTGAAGAGTGGGTAACATTGCAGGATGCTTTTGGCTCTGAAGAAGAATCTATAGCAGTTGCCCGGTTTAATTTCATCATCCGGTTTGCCCATGAAAGCAATGATTCCTGGAAAGTGTGTCCGGTCGCAAGACTGATTCGGGATGGACATAATGCGTGGCGACAGGATCCATCTTTTATTCCTCCAGTGGCGTCATTTGGAGCAAGCCCGGTCCTTCACGAACGTCTGGTGCTGCTTAATCGCCAGTTACGCTCCCGACGCCAGCGTCTGATGACGATGCGCCGAGAAAGCAACGAAAGGCTCGCCGATTTTGCCGTCGCCGATGTTTCCCTTTTCTGGTTGCTGAATGCACTGAATACTCACGCCACAGTGCTGACAGAATACGAACGTTTTCCTTCCCGTCCGCCTGAACAGGTGTGGGCTGAGCTCGCTCGTCTGGCAGGTAGCATGCTGACCTTTTCCCTGGACCATGATCTGGACGCCATACCGGGTTATGACCACGAGGAGCCAGCTAAGGCGTTTCCTCCGCTGTTTGACCTGATAACGGGTTTGCTGGAGGCAAGTCTGCCATCCCGGGTCATTGCTCTGGAAATGACCCGCCCGGACGGACAGACCTGGAAGGCCAACCTCCACGATATCCGACTGCGTGAAGAGGCCGATCTCTATCTCTCTGTACGCTCGGATATCCCGGCCTGGCAGGTTGCCGAGAAATTTCCGGCACTCTGTCAGGCAGGTTCACCTGATGATGTCCGCGAGATCTATGGTGCTGCGCTCAAGGGGATCCCGTTGATACCGGTGAGCAGGGTACCGGCAGCGTTGCCTGTACGCATGGAAAACCAGTACTTCGCACTTGATATAGAAAGCCCCGCTGCGCATGAAATGCTGGAACAGGGGGTGTGTATGTTCTATGTGCCTGAGTTACTTGGCGATTTGGAACTTGAACTGTTTGCGGTATTGCGCTCATGAGACAGGATATCGATATCGACCAGCTAATGACTGAGACCTGGCTCACCGTCACCATGCTTAAGAAAGGCGCCATCACGCTTAATGGCTCTGCGCTTTACAACAGATGCGTTAAACAGGTTGAAAGTGTGCGGGAAGCGCTGGAGCGTGCCGGTTATGACGACGCCAGTGTGGATCATATTTCCTACGCACAATGCGCCCTGCTGGACGAAACGGTGATGAGCCGTAAGCCCGGAGAAAACGAAGGAGGAGAGGAGCCGAAAGTAGACGAAGGCCAGATGGTCTGGCGTAAAGCGCCACTTCAGGCCCGTTTTTTTGGCTCGCTTCGGGCTGGTGAAGCACTATGGGATCGCATTGCAGAGGTTCTGCGTCAGCCCTCACCGAACCCGGCCGTTTTAACCTGCTATCACCGGGTGATAGCGCTGGGCTTTCAGGGGTTATACAGCCTGAAGACTGTCAGCCAGTCACAGCGGGATGAGGTAGTGAAAGCCCTTTCTGAACGGGTTTCTCCGCCTGATGCAGGCCTGTCTCTGGTTGTTCACCGGAGGGGGACACATCGCTGGAGTCTGATGCGCTCAGTCTGGTTCTGGATAGTGCTGGCCGTCATTCTTACCGGCGTTATCTGGTGGGGGGGGCACCTCTGGCTCCAGTCTCTTTTGTCAGCACAAATACCGGAGCTGCATGGCTAATGCGTAGAACAGTCATCATTTCGGTAGCCCTACACACCTTAGCAGCCGTAGCCGCGCTACTGTGGTTGCTGTGGTATTTCATTCCGACAGGCAACGTTTTCAACGGTCTGTCCACTCTGCTGATCCTCGTTCTGGCAGGCTGGTATGTGTTTAAAAACTGTTGGAGCGAAGTGCCCACATTCGACGTTACCCTCCCGGCCGCTGAACTGCCTTTAACCGACGCCCAGGGCCCCGTTGTACTGGTGTGTGGTGACATGCTGGAAGCGTTATTTCAGGGCGGTCCTCTGCGTAAAACAGCCCAGGGATGGTGGCTGCGGGCCGGTGACGTCAACCGGTTAACTGACGTTGTCCGCAGTATCCAGACGCAGTTCCCGCGCCAGGTTGGTCAGCTCTCGGTGATGTACCGCTGTCTGCCAGATCATCATCAGGATGAAGCCGTTCTTCGTTCCACACTGAAAACGCTCCGCCAGCAGTGTAAGCAGATTAAATCCCTGACGGGTTTCACTCTGCCTGTTGTGTTGAGTGCAGAATTTTCCGGGCCTGAAACGCCGTGGATAATCGTTCGGGGTGATAAACCGATTGTCTGTCCGGTTAATGATTCGCCGCAGGATCTCATCGACTGGCAGCAGGCGGAAGACAATCTCCTGGCGCTGCCAGCCGTCAGTGAGGCATTTTCCTTTATCCGTAATACGCTGGCTGATGAGCTGGAAAAGCCTGATCGGTTAACGCCTCCTGAACGAGCATTCTCCGTGGCAATGCGCCTCGGTACCGTCCTTCCCGGGACAGAGTCAGTCTGGGCCGACTGGCTATATACCCGCACCTGTTTACATTTTTTCGGAAAAACAGGGCAGACAGCACCGGCAAGTTTGTTTCCGGATGCGGTTCTGCCGCTGCTGGCACCTTTTGCTTCAACGGTGCAGGGGGGCCAGCGTACCCGTCGCCTGATCCTGCTGATGTGGCTGTGTGCCCTGACCGCATTGGGTATGTCTGCGCTCAATAATCGTGACCTCATCCGTCAGGTGAGTACCGATTTACAGCGCTGGAATGCAATCCCGATGAACCACTATCGCCCTAAGGCAGAGTCACTGGCCGCCCTGAAGCAGGATGCGCTCCTGCTTGAACGCTGGCAGCGCCAGGGTGAGCCTTTGTGTTACAGCCTGGGCTATTACCCGGGCCAACGTCTGTGGCTGGCCTTGCAGCAGGCTATCGATACCTGGACGCCGCCACCCGCCCCTGAACCGAAACCGGTACCGAAAATTGTACGACTTGACAGCATGTCACTGTTTGACTCCGGCAAATCGGTACTCAAAGACGGCTCAACCAAAATACTCGTCAACGCACTGGTAGGGATTAAAGCCAGACCGGGCTGGCTGATCGTGGTCAGCGGTCATACAGACAATACCGGCAGCGTTCAGCTAAATCAGACCCTGTCTTTGCAAAGAGCTGAGGCCGTCCGTAACTGGATGCGTGATACCGGGGACGTACCGGAAAGTTGCTTTGCCGTGCAGGGTTACGGCGACAGTCGACCAATTGCATCAAACGACACGCCTGATGGCCGTTCGCATAACCGGCGTGTCGAGATCAGTCTGGTACCGCAGGCTGACGCCTGTCGTCTGCCTGGCGCAAAACACGCGTCACAGGATGTACGTGACGTTTCTACTCGAGAAATGGAGAAGTAAACATGGCAATCCCGGTTTATCTGTGGCTGAAAGACGACGGTGGCGCGGACATTAAAGGTTCCGTGGACGTGAAGGACCGTGAGGGCAGCATTGAGGTGGTGGCGCAGGAGCATAACCTGTACATCCCGACCGATAATAACACCGGCAAGCTGACCGGAACCCGTATCCACACGCCGTTCCTGTTCACCAAAGAAATCGACGCTTCCAGCCCGTACCTGTACAAGGCGGTGACCACCGGCCAGACCCTGAAATCTGCTGAATTCAAGTGGTACAAAATCAACGACGCGGGTCAGGAAGTAGAGTACTTCAACACGAAGCTGGAAAACGTCAAACTAGTGAAAGTTGCACCGAAAATGCACGACATCAAGGATCCTTCTTTCGAGAAACATAACCACCTTGAGCAGATCGAACTGCGCTACGAAAAAATCACCTGGACCTACAAAGACGGCAACATCATTCATTCCGATTCCTGGAACGAACGCACCACAGCATAAGATTCTGGCGGGCAGATCCCTTCTGTCCGCCTTTTTGTTTTGCTCCGCACAGCGCCTGCCAGACAGACGCTTTGCAGAGCAGGCTCACAATTTATCGGCATGAACCTTATGGGCATCGGTTGACGGCCAGGGGCGGTAGCGTGCCTGAACAAGAGGGAACGACATGGAACATCATTCAGCAGTCCTGCTACGACGACTTAACCCTTATTGCGCCAGAGCACAGGAGGGGGCGGCTTCTTTATGTCAGACCCGTGCGCATGCAGAAATCACGCCTGAGCACTGGCTGCTGAAACTGCTGGAGCAGGGGGAAGGTGACCTGACCGTTCTTACCCGGCGCTATACGGAATTACTGAGTCTTGAGCACAACCTGTCAAAACGCGTTGTTGGTCAGCACGCTGCGCTGAGCGCCATTGCCCAGCGCCTGAGGGCGTCAAAAACCGGCCTGACGCCGGAAAACGGACCGCAGGGGGTTTTTTTACTGGTGGGTCCAGGCGGAGTGAGCAAAACAGAAACGGCGCTGGCACTTGCTGACGTTATGTATGGTGGTGAGAAATCGCTCATTACCATCAACCTGTCTGAATACCAGGAGCCGCATACGGTCTCGCAGTTGAAAGGCTTCCCTCCCGGGTATGTCGGATATGGTCAGGGCGGCATTCTCACCGAGGCAGTCCGTAAGCGTCCGTATAGCGTGGTGCTGCTCGATGAAGTGGAGAAGGCCCATCGGGATGTGATGAACCTGTTTTATCAGGTCTTTGACCGGGGCTTTATGCGGGACGGGGAAGGACGTGAAATTGATTTTCGCAATACCGTGATCCTGATGACGTCCAACCCGGGCAGTGACCCGCTGATGCAGTTACTGGAAGAGCAACCAGAAGCTACTGAGAGCGATCTTCATGAGTTGTTACGCCCGATCCTGCGCGATCATTTCCATCCAGCGCTGCTGGCCCGCTTCCAGACGGTGATATACCGCCCGTTGGCAATGGATGCCATGCGAACCATCGTCGGCATGAAGCTGGCGCAGGTGAGTACGCGGCTGCAACGCCACTATGGCATTTCCACTCACACTGGTGAAAGCCTCATCGACACCCTGACGACAGCCTGTCTGTTGCCGGATACCGGTGCCCGTAACGTCGACAGCCTGCTTAACCAGCAGATCCTGCCGGTTCTGAGTCAGCAGTTATTGAGCCCTATGGCGGCAAAACAAAAGCCGTCCTCGCTACAGCTGACCTGGGATCATGAACAGGGCATTGTGCTGGAATTTGATGAACAGGCAGAAGGAGAGGCGTCATGAGCGGAACACTTATCAGGAAGGCCAC
>NZ_JBEAJA010000028.1:0-26800 GCF_040064755.1 Klebsiella sp. GB_Kp056
CGCCTGCTGTCCTTGCCCGGCGGCGCGGCGCTTGCCGGACCTGGGGTGTTGAGTAGCCTTCTGATAGGTAAATGACTTTGTAGGCCGGGTAAGCGAAGCGCCACCCGGCACAGAAGCGGCTCCGCGCCTGCTGTCCTTGCCCGGCGGCGCTTGCCGGGTCTGGGGTGTTGAGTAGCCTTCTGATAGGTAAATGGCGTTGTAGGCCGGGTAAGCGAAGCGCCACCCGGCACACAAGCGGCACCGCGCCTGCTGTCCTTGCCCGGCGGCGCTTGCCGGGCCTGGGGTGTTGAGCAGCCTTCTGATAGGTAAATGGCGTTGTAGGCCGGGTAAGCGTAGCGCCACCCGGCACACAAGCGGCTCCGCGCCTGCTGTCCTTGCCCGGCGGCGCGGCGCTTGCCGGACCTGGGGTGTTGAGTAACCTTCTGATAGGTAGATGACTTTGTAGGCCGGGTAAGCGAAGCGCCACCCGGCAGAAATCCGCGTAAAGCGGTAAAACAGGGGCATTTTTGGGGCACCTGCGGGGTGTCTATTGCGGCGGCGGTTCGAAGCAGAGGCTACGCTCCAGGCATTCGTCGCAGCTCGGCGAGCGGCAGACGATCTCCCCCTGCGACTGCAGGCAGCGCTGGCGATAAAAGAACTTCTTCCAGCGCATATGGTGGACGTTCTGCGCCACCAGCTGCGGAAAGCAGTCGCTCATCAGCCGGCCCAGTTCCGCCCGCGAATCCAGACCCAGATCCTCCCATAGATGATTAAACGCCAGCGCTGCCCCGGCGACGATCGGCGCCATCGGTTCGGCTCCCGGCGCGATCCACTCCGCCAGCCATCGCGCCAGCTGGCGGCGCTCTTCGTCGCGGGTGGCATTCAGCTCCGTCATCAGCCGGCGACGGCTCAGCGCCTCGCTGTCCAGCGGCGTCGCCACCTCGCCCAGCCGCTGCTGCAGGGCCAGCCACGCCTCGACGCTCAGCCCCATGCGCAGCGGAAAGCAGCCTTTTCCGGCGTGATACCGTCGCCACAGGCGGGTCAACCAGTCGACCGGCGCCATCAGGCGACCCCCTGACGCAGGCGCGATGCCGCCAGGCTCTGTCGCCGCCGCTGCCACCAGGCGGGCAGCACCTCGGCGACCGACCGCCACGCGCCGTCCACCTGCGGCTCAATGCCCTGTCGCTCGAGCTGTTGCCATGGCGTATGGCCGATACGCACGCAGAACACCGCTTTCACGTCGGCGAGCAGCGCGAGGAGCGCCGCCAGTCTGGCTTCGTTCTCCTGCGGCTCGCACTCCTCCGCGCCGCGGCAATATTTCGGCGTAAAGCGCTCGCCCACCAGCACCATGCCGGCGGCAGACAGGCTGTAGATCGAGAAGCGGTCGGCATGGCCAAAATGACAATCAATCACCTCGCCGCGGCTGGAGGCCACGGCCACCAGACAGGCATCATCGGCCTCCGACTCTCCCCGGGTGGCGAGGCTGGCATGAAGTTCGGCGCGCTGATGGAGGATGGGCAGCCAGTCGGGGAGGCTGTCCGGGTCCGGCAGCTGGGTAAACTGCTGGCTGCGGTCTTCGCCCAGCATGCCGATGGCGTCGGCGCGGCACTGGTGGCAATGTGTCATCTGCGGCATCGCGGCCCCGCACTGGCTGCGGATCGCGGCGAGCATCCCGGCGTCCGGCTCTGGCTGGCCGTTGAGGCCAAAGACCGTGCCGTGCTCCGGTCTGGCAATCAGCGGCATAATATTGTGAATAAACGCGCCGCTTTCCCGCAAACAACGGCTGACCTCGGCCATGCCGCTGTCGTTGATCCCCGGGATCAGCACCGAGTTTATCTTGACCAGCACCCCGGCGTTGGTCAGCCTGCGGACCCCCTCCAGCTGGCGGGCTATCAGGATCTCCCCGGCTTCCCGCCCGCGGTAGCGTTCGCCGTCGAGCCACAGCCAGGCGTAGATTTGTCCGGCGATGCCGGCATCCAGCGTATTGATGGTCACCGTAACGTGATCCACACCGACCTCCAGCAGGCGATCCACCGCGTCGGGCAGCATCAGCCCGTTGGTCGACAGGCATAATTTCAGGTCCGGAAGCTGATCGCGGACCAGCTCCAGGGTGCGGAAGGTGCGGGTCATATTGGCCAGCGGATCGCCGGGCCCGGCAATGCCGACCACCGACAGCTGCGGGATGGCCTGGGCCACCTGGCGCACTTTCAGCACCGCCTGCTCGGGGGTCAGCAGCGTCGAAGACACCCCGGGGCGGGATTCATTGCTGCAGTCGAATTTACGGTTGCAGTAGTTGCACTGCAGATTGCAGGCCGGAGCGACCGGGAGATGCATCCGGGCGAAACGGTGGTGCCCGCTGCGGGAATAGCAGGGGTGCGCGGCGACCTTATCGGCCACCCGCGGCGCTAACGCGCTGGCGTCCGCCGACTGACAGGCGTTGCCGCCGGAAAAAGAAGAGCAGGAAGTCATGGTCGTACCTTCTTGGTTGGGCGATACCTTCCTGCTGCAAAGGGCATACCAGAGAGGGATTTTTTATCATGCTGAAAAGAAAGGTGTTATTCCGCATCCCTGCGGCAAAATATTGTCGTGTTCCCGCCGCGCAGGCGACAATGTCCTGAATCTGACACCGTGGCTTACAGACGCGGCAGGGTGATATCCATGATCTGGATCCGGTAGGCGACCTGGCGCGGCGTCATCCCCAGCAGCCGCGCTGCCTTGGCCTGCACCCAGCCGGCTTTTTCCAGCGCGGCGATCAGCCGCTGGCGTTCGTCCAGGCTGTTGTCCAGCCAGCTGTCTTCCGCCGGCCCGCTGGCGGGCAGGGCTTTGGCCGGACGTTCCTGGTGGGTGAAGAGGATCACGTCGCGATCGATCAGGCCGCTCTCGGACATCACCGCCGATCGTTCGAGGCAGTTCTCCAGTTCGCGAACATTGCCCGGCCAGCTGTACTCCATCAGCAGACGGATCGCCCCCTCGCTGATCCGCAGCGTGCGCCCCTGATGCTGGCCAATTTTGCGCACCAGAAAGTGCGCCAGCTCGGCGATGTCCTCCTGACGTTCGCGCAGCGGGGGCAGGGCGATGGGCATCACGTTCAGGCGATAGTAAAGATCCTCGCGGAAGTGGCCCAACCGGACCTCCTCCTCCAGGTGGCGGTTGGTGGCGGCGATGATGCGGACATTCACCCGCAGGGTCTCATCGCCGCCGACCCGCTCCATCTCTCCCTCCTGCAGGATGCGCAGCAGCTTAGCCTGGAACGAGGCGCTGCTTTCGCCAATCTCGTCGAGGAACAGGGTGCCGCCATCCGCCAGCTCAAAACGCCCCTTACGCTGGCGCACCGCGCCGGTAAAGGCGCCTTTTTCATGGCCGAACAGTTCGCTTTCCAGCAGGTTGTCCGGCAGCGCCGCGCAGTTAAATTTGACGAAGGCGGCGCCAGCCCGCGGGGAATGGTGGTGGATGGCATTGGCGATCAGCTCTTTCCCGGTGCCGCTTTCGCCGCGTACCAGCACAGTGGTGTCCCAGCGCGAAACCTGGCGGATCACCTCCACGATCTGGCGCATCGCCGGGCTCTTGCCGACCATATTGTCAAGGCCCACCCCGCGCGACGACGAGCAGGCCGGCGGCCGTTCCACCTTCGGCGGCTGGCGGCCCGGCAGGGTGGCGGAGGCCGGGAGGATCATCAGCCGGATGGTCTGGGCGATGAGGTTGGCGACGGTTTCGAGAAAGCGGGTGCAGGCCGGCAGCCGCTCTTCCTGGCGCGCCATCGGCTGGGCCGCCAGCACTCCCATGGGCCGGGCGTTGGGCCCCATTAGCGGCACGGCGATAAACGGCAGATCGTAATCGTAGAGGCTCAGGCGGTCGAGAAAACGCTGATCGTCGGCGACCCGGGGCAGCACCAGCGATTGCCCCTGGGCCAGCACCGTCCCCACCAGCCCCTCGCCGGGACGATAGCGGATCTGCGCGCTGCCGGGGAGAGTCTGCTGCTCGGTTTGCTGCAGCGCTTCGATACTGAGGATCTCCTGCTCGCTGTCGTACAGACAGATCATCCCGTGCTGCATAAAGGCATCGTTGTGCAATACGCTGAGCACCTCCTGCAGCGTTTTGCTGGCCTCGGTGGCGCGGCTCAGCACCACGCTTATCCGCTGCATGGCGGTGAACTGCTGAGAGAGGTCGAAGCGTCTGACGGTGGTGTCCGGGTCGGATTCGGGGATCATGCTTCACCTCCGGTCAGGGTGTTAAACAGCGGGAAACGCAGGGTCAGGCAGGTGCCGCCCTGCGGCCGGGAAGTCAGCTCGATGGCCCCGCGATGGTGCGCCACCAGGGTCTGGATCAGCCGCAGCTCCATGCCTTTGCCCGGCGAATTCAGCGCGTCGGGGGAGTGGGCGTAGCGCACCTGCAGCAGCGGCACGTTGTCGGTCAGGTACAGCGCCAGCCAGCCGTCGTTTTCCTCGGCATAGAGCTGCATCGCCAGCGGGACGGAAGGCAGCTCGGCGGCGAGGGCCAGGGTGCGGTCGAACCACAGGCTTAAGCACGCCAGCAGCTGAGTGCGCTGGCCAAAGCCGATCAGATGCGGCGAGGCCATGTCCAGCTGCAGCCCCTCGGCATCGAAGCGGGTGCGGTAGAGGGCGCACAGGTCGTCGAAAAAGGGCTGCAGCGGCCAGACGGCGGGGTTTTCGAGATCCAGCGACGGACGACAGCGCTGGAGCCGGGCCATCGCTTCTTCCCCTTCGCGCCAGGCGGCCTCCAGCGCCACGTTGCCGCTGCTCTCGCCGTTCAGCCGACGGGCCGCCGCCAGCATGTTAATCGGGCAGTTCAGCTGGATCAGCGCGGCGTCCAGCGACTCGCGGATCGCCGCCAGCAGCTTGCCGGCGGTCATTTGCTGCTTCAGCCGGTCGAGGCGGCCCTGCTCCTGCTGCTGGCGCTGCTGGGTACAGTCGGCGATCACCACCAGGGTTCGCGCCAGGGCGCTGTCGATAAAGTAGCGGCTGGCCTCTTCGCTGACGCCGGGCAGCGGCCAGCAGGTCACCGACAGCCAGCGCGCGGCCCCGCGTATCGCCACCGGCAGGATCTGCTCCACGCCGGGCGTCATCCGGCCTGGGGAGACCTGCAGCTCGGTGAGCAGCTCCCGGCCGCCGCAGTCGGCGCAGAAGGTTTTATAGGCAAGGTTGTCCATTACCACCCGATCCTGCTCGTCCACTACCACCACGGCGGCGGGAATATTATTCAGCACCGCCTCCATCAGGGTCATATGGTTGCGCAGCCGCTGCTCCAGGGTATAGCTGACGCTGATATCCCGCTGCATTGCCAGATAATGCTCCAGTTCCCCTTGCGGACTGAGCACCGGAGTGATGTCAATCTCCACCAGGTACAGGCCGCCGTCCCGCCGCTGGTTAATCAGCTGGCCGCGCCACGGCTGACGCTGGAGCAGGGTATGCCACATCTCCTGATAGATCTCGCGCGGCGTCTGGCTGCTGGCCAGCAGGCGCGGGTTCTGATTTAACAATTGCGCCAGCGAATAGCCGGTCTGGCGGCAAAACGCCGGGTTGGCGTAGATGATCCTGGCGCTGGCGTCGGTGAGGGAAATCGCCACTGAGGCCTGTTCCACCATGGTAAAAAACAGCCCCGGATGTTGTTGAGTCAGCGCGCCGGCGATGGCTTCCGGCGCGGCGTTATCGAGCATCATATTCAGGGTCATCGCAAACTCCTGTGTCGCAGTTATGACAAATTGTCCGACACCCTGCGCGGATCGCGGCGGGCTGAGCCGAACCCGGATAACCATGCAAACGGTGCGCCCTTATCGAAACGACCGAACGAAACATTGATCCGACAGGGGGAAAATCCGCTGGTTTTTACCTTTCGGCTCGCCGGGGGCGCCTTGCGCGGGCGCTGCGGCGACGGGAAGCGATCCTGATGGGGCAGGGATGGGCCGTCACGGTGCAGGGCAACCTGGCACAGCCTTCGCAATACCCATGCGGTAATCCCTATTTCCGACACCATTCCGACAGGAGCGTACTATGGCGAACATTGGCATTTTCTTTGGCACCGATACCGGTAAAACCCGCAAGATCGCGAAACTGATCCACAAGCAGCTGGGGGAGGCCGCCGCTGCCCCGGTCAATATTAACCGCGCCACGCTGGCGGACCTGCTGGCCTACCCGGCCCTGCTGCTGGGCACGCCGACGCTGGGCGACGGCCAGCTGCCTGGCCTTGAGGCCGGGGGCGAGAGCGAGTCGTGGGCCGAGTTTATCCGCAACCTCGGCGACGTCAGCCTGCAGGGAAAAACGGTGGCGCTGTTTGGCCTCGGCGATCAGCGCGGCTATCCCGATAACTTCGCCAGCGGGCTGCGGCCGCTGTACGACGCCCTGCGCGCCCGCGGGGCGACGATGATTGGCAGCTGGCCGAACGAGGGGTATGAGTTCAGCGCCTCATCGGCGCTGGAGGGGGAGCGGTTTGTCGGGCTGGTGCTGGACCAGGATAACCAGTTCGACGAGACCGAAACGCGTCTGGCGACCTGGCTTGAGGAGATCAAACCGCACCTGCTGTAGACGCTGGCGGGTGGCCTGTCGGCTACCCGCACAGCCCCGGCTGGCGCGCTAACATCTCAGCCAGCCACTGGCGCTGGTGGCGGCGCTGGCTCTGTTGAATAAGGTAATCGCGGGCGCTTTCCAGCGCCTGTTCAGGCGTCATCGGCGCGGCGGGGCGGATGGCTTCGCACCATACCAGGTGCCAGCCCAGCTCGCTGGCCACCGGCGCGCTCAGCGCATTTTCCGTCAGCGCAAACAGGGCCTCCTCCAGCTGCGGATAGAGTAACCCCCGCCCGATCCACCCCAGTCGCCCGCCGTCCAGCGCGCTCGGGCAGTGGGAGTATCGCTGGGCCAGCGGCGCAAACGCCTCGCGGGAGGCCGCGATTTGCCCATGAAGCGCGTGGATGCGCGAGTAAACCGCCTGCTCATCGCCATCGACGGTGAGCAGCAGATGGCGGGTCAACCGCTGTTCCGGGCGCATAAACTGCGCCTGATGCCGCAGATACCACGCCTGCACCGCGGTGGGATCCGGCAGCGGCGCCTGGCTGGCAATCCCGGCGAAGGCGGTTTCCAGCCGGGCATGGTGCAGGACGATCGCCGCCCGCTCCGGCGGCGTAAATCCGCCCTCATCCAGCCAGAGGCGCAGCGAAGCGGCGAGGCCTTCCCGTAGCGCGGCGGGGATCGCCTCCGCCGCGACCTCGGCGACCAGCGCCTGCTCCACGCGGGCCTGACGCTGCCAGGCCGCCTCGAAGGCCTCCCGGTCCGCCGCGGCGATGGCCGCCGGTTCGCAGTTCCAGCGGCTCTGCGCCAGCCGCCGCCGGCCAAATCGTTGCCATGGCTGCATTATTCTTCCTCCTCTGCCAGGGCCAGCGCGGTCACCGGAACCTGGAACCAGCGGCCGCCGAAGTCGACGATATAGCCGTCCCCGCGCTCGCCCCGATCGGTGGCCTCAATACGCCCCTGCTGACCGACGTTGACCACCACTTCGCCCTGCAACGTCAGCGCCGTCTGGCAGGTGACGTTATCGCCATACTGCAGATTCCCCGCCAGCCAGGGACGATCGCCGGCAATCAGCTCCTGTTCGCGGCAGCCGACGATCCGGTCGCTCTCCGGGAAGTGGACCTGGTAGATGACCTGGTCCTGCAAGAATACCCCCCAGTCGCGGACATAGCCGATGCTGCCCCGGCGCACCAGCAGGGCGCCGGACGGCAGGCCCGCATAGGTGCCATCGTTACGGATGGCGCGCACGACGCGGACCGCTTCGCTAAAGGTAAATGTGGGTCTCATGGCGTGTTCTCCTCGAACTGCTGCTGATAACTCTCCGCCAGCAGCCGGCGCGCCAGCAGCCAGTGGGCACGCGGGTTCTCCTCCAGCTGGTTGAGCAGGGGCACTTCCGCCCGCAGCTTGCGGTGAAAGGCGGCCAGCACCGGCAGGCTGCAATGGGCCAGACGCTCGGGCTGGTAGGGAACGGCGAAAAACTGAAAGAAGGCGTCGGCGGAGCGCAGGTCGTCTACGCCGGGGATCTGATAAAACCACTCCATGCTTACCCCCTGGCCTGCAGCGTTTCGGCGCCGCAGAGCGCGTGATAGATTGCCGCCAGCTCATCATCCCGCGGGCTGCGTTTGCCGGTTTCCGCAAAGTGGCGGAGCGCCGGCAGCAGCTGGTCAATTTGCGCTGACGTCAGGTGATAGCCCATCCGGTCGAAGACGCCGTTAACCGCCTGGCGACCGGAGTGTTTGCCCAGCACCAGCCGATAGCCGCGGCCCAGCAGGGCGGGGTCGATCGCCTGATAGCTCTCGCTGTCGCGCAGCAGCGCCGCGACGTGCACGCCGGACTCATGGGTAAAAACCAGCTCGCCCACCAGCGGCTGCTGGGGATCGACAGGGCGGCGGGTGGCGAGGGCCACCTGTTCGCACAGCGCCGGCAGGGCGGTGAAACGCACCCCGGTCTCGACGCCCAGGCAGCGCTCCAGCCCAAGCGCCACCGTTTCCAGCGCCGCGTTGCCCGCCCGTTCGCCCAGGCCCAGCACGGTGGTGTTCACGCTGGTGGCCCCGGCGCGTACCGCCGCGAGGGTGTTGGCGGTGGCCAGCCCGAGATCGTTATGGGCGTGCATCTCGAGTTCGCCGGGCCAGACGTTACGCAGGGCGGTGATCTGCGCCGCGGTGGTAAACGGGTCGAGGATACCGACGGTGTCGGCATAGCGCAGACGGGCAGCCCCCGCCTCGCCGGCCTGCCGGGCAATATCCCGTAGCGTCGCGTCGCTGGCCCGCGAGGCGTCCTCACAGCCAATGCAGACCTTCAGGCCAAGGGTATGGGCGAGGTGGATCAGACCCGTCAGCCGCTCCAGCAGCAGCGGTAAGCTCTCGCGCAGTTTGTACTGCCGCAGCTTGTCGGAGGCGGGGATGGAGATATCCACCCAGTCCATGCCCAGCTCGGCGCTCAGGCGAATTTCGCCGGCCTGCATCCGGCACCAGGTCATCAGCGTGGCGCCCGGGAGCTGACGGCGCACCAGCCGGATACGGGCGCACTCCTCCTCGCCCATCGCCGGGGTGCCGACCTCCAGCGCCTCGATCCCCGCCGCGTACAGCGCCTCGGCGATGGCGATTTTTTCGCTGGCCTGGAAGGCCACGCCGGGACTCTGTTCGCCATCGCGCAGGGTGGTGTCATTGATCAGTACGCGTCCCATTGTCGTCTCTCCGTCTTAACCGAAGACCGGCGCGAAGGCGCCATCCTGCAGGAGCGGCTGGCCGTTTCGCCAGTAGGGCGACAGGGCGCGCAGCCGGTCGATAACAGGAGGCAGGGCGGCGATGACGTAGTCGATCTCTTTTTCCCGGGTGTAGCGCGAGAGGGAGAAGCGAACGGTGCCGTGGGCCGCGGTGTAAGGAATATTCATCGCCCGCATGACGTGCGACGGCTCCAGCGAGCCGGAGGTGCAGGCGCTGCCGCTGGAGGCGGCGATCCCGGCCTGATTCATCAGCAGCAGGATCGCCTCGCCTTCAATGCACTCGAAGGCCAGATTAAGCGTGCCGGGCACCCGCGGCTGGCTGCCGCCCATCACCGTTACCGCCGGAATGGCGCTCAGGAGATGATGTTCAAGGCGATCGCGCAGCTGGCTAATCTGCGCCATGCCCGGGAGGTGAACCTGCGCCAGCTCGCTGGCGGCGCCCATGCCGACAATGCCGCTGATATTTTCCGTACCGGCCCGCCGGCCATGCGCCTGGTGGCCGCCGCGCAGCAGCGGGCGAAAACGCGTTCCCCGCCGCAGCCAGAGGCAGCCCACCCCTTTGGGGCCGTGGAATTTATGCGCCGAGCAGGAGAGCATATCGATCCGCGTCTGGCTGAGCGCCATCGGGATTTTGCCCACCACCTGCACGGCGTCGCAGTGAAACAGCGCGCCCTGCTCATGGGCCAGCTCCGCCAGCTCGGGCACCGGGAACATGACGCCGGTTTCGTTATTGGCCCACATGATGCTGACCAGCGCCACGCGTGGGCTAAGCGCCGCCCGAAACTGCGCCATATCCAGAGCGCCCTGCCGATCCACGGCGATACGGTGGATCAGGTATCCCTGGCGCTCCAGCTGTTCGCACACCGCCAGGGTGGCGGGATGTTCGACCGCGCTGGTGATGATCTCGCGCCGCTCCGGCATCAGGGCCACCGCTGAGGCGATGGCGGTGGTCGTGGCCTCGGTGGCGCAGGAGGTAAAAATGATCTCGCTGGGGTAGTCGGCCCCGAGCAGAGCGGCCACCTGCTGGTGCGCCCGTTCAAGGGCGGCCTGCGCTGGCAGACCAAAATCGTGAATCGACGAGGGATTGCCGTAAAAGTCGGTCAAAAAGGGCATCATCGCGTCGAGAACCATCGGGTCGAGACGGGTGGTGGCGTTGTTATCGAGATAAACAGGTTTCATTGTGTCCCCCTGGGGTTAGTTAACCGCGGCCGGGGCCGCCACCACATCCATGTAACTTCCGGTGCGCTCCATCAGCTTTTGCTGCAGCCAGGCGAGGGTCATGTCGGTCATCATGCAGCCGCTGCAGCTGCCGGAGAGGCTGACGGTGACCTGGCGCGGGGTGACGCTCACCAGCGTCATGTCGCCGCCGTCGGCCTGAATGTGCGGGCGCAGCTCGTTGATGGTATCGACCACGCTTTGCCACTGCGCATCGTGGGCCGTCTCCGCCGGCAGGGGGGTGGGCGGCTGTTGGGCGAGGATCGCCGCCAGCGCCAGCTCAATTTTTTCATGGCAGGCGGTACAACCCCCGCCGGCCTTGGTGTAGTTGATCACCTCCTCGAGGGTGGTCAGGCCGTTGTTCACCACGGCCCGGCGAATATGTCCTTCGTCGACGCCGAAGCATTTACAGATCAGCTTGCCCTCCTCATGCTCCTCCTCAAGGCCTTCGCCGCGAAAATGGGCGATAGCCGCACGCAGCGCCTCCTGGCCCATCACCGAGCAGTGCATTTTCTCCGGCGGCAGGCCGTCGAGGTAGTCGGCGATCTGCTGGTTGGTGATCTGCCCGGCTTCGGTCAGGGTGTGGCCGATAATCAGTTCCGTCAGCGCGGAAGAGGAGGCGATGGCGCTGCCGCAGCCGAAGGTCTGGAAGCCGGCCTCCTCGATGATCTCGGTGTGCGGATCAACCCGCAGCATCAGGCGCAGCGCATCGCCGCAGCTTAATGAACCCACATCGCCCACCGCGTTGGCGTTGTCGACCACGCGCGCGTTGCGGGGATGAAAAAAATGGTCTTTCACTTTCTCGGAGTAGTTCCACATGCTGTCAGCTCCAGGGATGATGACGAAAACGCCGGGGCGCGGTGCACCGCAGACTGGCGGTGGTACTGTTCCCCAAGCAATTGCGGTACCAACGCATAAAAACCTTATTTGTTAATGACCTGGCGGGTTAACCGCCCCCGACAGAGCCGACACTGTTGTGGCGTTTTGTGGGCTTTGTCACATAAACGACAGGCTCAGGGCTGCGGGTCGGGCTCCTCCCGCCACGTCTGCTCTTCCAGCAGGCGGTTAAAGCGCTGCGGATCGCGTTGCCGCGCGCTGCGGCGCTGCGCTTTTTCATACCAGGAGAGCTGGATCTCCTGCAGTAAGCCGAGGATGGTGGTCTGATCGGGAACCCGTTCGGCGCGGACGCCCACCTGCAGCAGCTGGCGAAAAACCGCCTCGCCAATCGCCACGCAGAACAGGGTGACGCAATCCTCCAGGGCGTGGATGCGCTCGGCAATTTTCTCGGTCTGATGGCCGCTGACGACCGGGAACTCCACCACCCGCAGCAGGGTGACCCGATCCGCCTTGACGCCGTAGACCACCAGCCGCGGCGTGGCGCCAAAATGCTGATCGACATGGCGGTAATCGGAGCTGGCGAAGGCGACTTTCATCGACCACTCGTCGGCGTGGACCATCTCAAACTGACGGTTAATGGGCGGCATAATCGTCTCCTGAAGCTTGCTGGGGGTCGGCGCCCTGGCGAAGCGGCGATCGGTAGAGGGCGGTGTGGTGATGGCGGTCGCGCAGCAGATTGGCCAGCTCAAACAGCGTGTCGCGCATGCCGGCGTACCCCTGGCGGACCCGGCGAAATTCGCCGAGCCGATCGAAAAGGGGAAAGCCGACGCGGATCAGCGGCAGGGCAAACTGCTCCGCCAGATCGCGGGCGTGAGAGTTAGCCACCAGCAGATCGGCGGGTTGGTGGCTCAGCAGCTGCTGGAGATCCTCCAGATCCCCCGGCACCACCCGCTCGACCGGCAGCTGGCGCAGGCTGGGGTGGCTGGTGGGGGCGAGCAGCGGGCCGGGCTGTATCCCCTGGCTGCGGGCGAAATCACACCAGGCCGCCAGCAGGTCGCCCTCCGCGGCCATCGCCATGCGCTGGCCCTGCAGCCACATATGGCAGTCGATCATCGCATCCTGCAGCTGGCCGCGCTGGCGCTCAATCCAGGCCGGTACGCGGCGCCCGGACAGCTTCGCCAGCTGATGGATAAAGGTATCGCAGTGGTCGAGGGTCATCAGGTGCGGCAGGGCGATCACCTCTCCTCGGCTGCGCTGGCTCAGGAGCGATGCCGCCCGCTGCAGCGACACGCCGATGGCGAAGCTGCCCAGACTCTGGCCCATCTGCGCAATCTGGCGCAGCGAGGCGCCGCCCTGGGTCAGGGGCGTAAAATCCCCCTGACCCAGGTGGCCATCCATCGACAGCGAGAGGTCCGGCAGGACCACCGGCTGCAGGCCAAAGGCCTCCACGCAGCGGCTCAGCCATTCGATATCCCCTGGCGAACAGAGGTGGCTGACCAGCAGGTTGACCCGCCGGGGCCGCTGCCCCGGACGCGGCGTCGGCGCCACCCACTGCTCGATGATGCTCTCGATCACCGCGCTGTAGCCGTTTTCCATGGAGCCAAAAAAATCCGGGGTGTTGACGGTGAGGATCGCCACGCCGTGATGGCGGGGATGCGCCTCGCGAAACTGGCGTACCACCCGGGCGATATCGCTGCCCTGCGCCTCCGCCAGTCCGGTGCTGAGCAGCACAATGGCCTGCGGACTGTGGCGCTGGCAGAGGGTGTCGAGCGCGGTGAAGATATTGCCGTCGGCGCCCATGATCGTGGCGGTCGGATCCATGGCCGTCGACTGCAGGGGCACCGGGTCATGAAAATGCTGAATAAAGAAAACTTTGGCGAAGGCGCTGCAGCCCTGGGCGCCATGGACCAGCGGGATGGCCTGGGCCAGCCCAAGGCTGGCGAGGATCGCCCCGAGCGGTTGCCCGGTTTTAATCGGGCTCACCGACAGCGGTTTTTCGCTACGGATAAGGTCTGCCATGGTGTTCTCCTAGCGCCACGGGGCGCGGGCATGCGTTTGCGGCCAGACGGGGCTGGCGAGGGTCAGACAGAGCTGGCGGGCGAGGGTGATGATGCCCTGGTAGCCAGCGTAGGCGTGCTCCCGCTCCTGATTGATATCGAGGAACGGCAGCCGGGCTTTCCAGGCGGTGTACATATTGCGTCCGCCGGCGATCATCAGATCCGCCTGATAGCGGTACACCACGTCGAGCAGGGTGCGGGCGTTGCCCTCCTCAAGCATCACCGCCTCGTCGCCCATCAGCTCCCGGATCCGCTGTTTGTCCTCCTCGGTGGATTTCCGCGTGCCGGTGGCCACCACGGTCATGCCGAGATCCTGCAGGGCCGAGACCACCGACCAGGATTTCACGCCGCCGGTGTAGAGCAGCACTTTGCGCCCGCGGAGCTGCTCGCGCCACGGCGCTAGCGCCTGCTCCGCTGCTCGCTCCTCGCGGGCGATCAGTGCCTCGGTGCGGCGGCACAGGTCGTCATCCCCCAGCAGCGCCGCCAGCTGGCGCAAGGCGTCGGAGGTGGCGCGGATCCCGTAGAAGCTGCCCTCAAACCACGGCGTGCCGTAGCGTAGCTCCAGCCCCCGGGCGACGTTGATCAGCGCTCGCGAGCACACCAGCATATTGGCCTGCGCCCGGTGCAGGGTCTGGATCTCGGCAAAGCGGCCGTCGCCGGAGAGGCTGCCGAGGACGCGGATCCCCAGCTCGTCGAGCAGCGGCTGGACCTGCCAGAACTCGCCGGCGATATTGAATTCGCCAATCAGGCCGATATCGTGGCGCTGGGCAGGGGCAAAGGGCGTGTTGTCCGGCCATGGGGCGGGTTCGCGCTGGCCAATCACCTGCCTGAGCATTACGTCGCCCGCCATCCGGTTGCCAAGATTTTTGCTGCCGTAGAAGCCGGCGGCGTCAATGGCGATGACCGGGACGCCGGTGGCGGTCTGCGCGGCCTGGCACACCGCCTCAATGTCATCGCCTTCCATCGCCGGTACGCAGGTGTTGTAGATAAAGACCGCCGCCGGGCGATAGCGGTCGACGATGTGACGCACGGCATGGAACAGGCGGCGTTCGCCGCGGCCCATAATCACATCCTGTTCGTTGAGATCGGTGGTAAAGCCGAGCCGGTTGAGGGCCGGGCCGGCGCTGACGCTGCCGCGGTTATCCCATGAACTGCCCGCGCAGCCGATAGGGCCGTGCACCAGGTGCGCGACGTCGGCGATGGGCAGGAGCGTTATCTGCGCGCCGTCGAAGGCGCAGCCGCCGGCGGTGGCGCCGGGCTTAGGGGCGCTGCAGCCGGATTTTTGCTTCTGGTTGTGCTCGCAGGCGGGTTCGTCCAGCAGCGCCAGAATTTCCTTTCCCTTCATAGTGACCTCGTTGACGGTGGGAGACCGGGGAGGTGATGCAATTCGCGCTCCAGGGAGAGGGGGGTTGATTTTTAAGGAAAAAGGGTTGTGGGCTTTGCGACAAAGGCAACAATCAAACAGGGGTAAGGCATGATTTATCGCGCTGATAACTGGATTTACCGCGACAGTATTGCCGCATATTGGCGAATGACGGGAAGCGTCGATAAGGTGGAATATTCCGTTCACCAACCTTCCTCTCTATTTCATCGCGCCCTCTGCGGGTGAACGGCATGGGGGGCGTTTCGCCCGCCCCCCATGACCCCCCGCATGGCGCTGAAAATTGCCGCTGCGCGGTCCGCTCCACTCCGGCTTCATCTGGCGGAACGGGCGGACTCGACATCCTTGTCTCGACCGCCCTCTGGCCGCCGTCCTGGCGGCCAGTCCTGGATGCGCGCCTGCGTTCTCGCCAATTTTCCTGATGCGCCTAACCCCCCGCTGTCACTTTTGTCCCTGTCCTGCGGCGCTTGCCTTGCTGAAAGAAAGGATGTCACCTGCAGGGGCAAAAAAAAGGCCCGCGGGGTCGGCGGGCAACAAGCACAACACAACGATTAAAAAACACGTTCCTCCAGAGGGTTATCCCGGTTGAGGCGCTTCGCCAGCCACGGCGGCAGCCGACCGGCCAGCAGCGTATTGATCGCCTCGCACTGGGCCTGGATCGTCGTGCCCGGCGGCGCTTTCATCGGATGGATCTGATGGCGGATCAGCCGGGCGGCGGCAGGCCCGCCAATCTCCTGACAAAACAGCAAATGGCAATCCTCCAGCAGCCTGGCGCGCATCTCGCTGGCGTCAGACGTCGCCGAAGGGGAGGCATAGCGGCGCAGATCCGCCAGCCAGCCGCCCTGGTCATCGAAGGCATAGATAAAAAACAGCCGGTTCTGGCCAAAATGACCATTGATGACCAGGCCATCCTGTGAACAGAAGGCGACCTGCAGCTGCGGCGTCCGCTGGGGTGACCGGGCGATGCGCAAATGGCCGGGCAGCGCCCCCTGCAGGCAGGCGATGACCCGCGCCCAGCGGGCCGGGGACATCACCGCCGTCGCCGAAGGAAAGCTGGCGGCCAGCTGAGGCTGCGTCAGGGTGGTTAACCGTTCCGGGGTCAAGGTTTCGCCGCACTCCTGCGCCAGCCAGTCGACGACTTGCACCGGCTGCAGCTCCGGCAGCGTCTGGAACAGCGCCAGCAGACGCCAGAAAAGGGTATCGTTATCGGACATTTCCAGCTCCTTATAGCAGCGTGCTGCGGGTGGCGCGCAGGCTTATCGGAAAGACCGGCCGCCCCGGCTGCGGATTGACGTAGTAGCGACGTCCCCCTTCAAGGGCAATCGCGCCGCCCCAGCGGTCCGTCTCGTCATGTTCGACCTGAAGCACCCGGGCCTCCAGATCCTGTTTGGCGATATAGGCATACAGCGCCTCGCCGCGCTCACGGAAAATCACGATGGGCATACTCCCTCCTGGCCCCGCCTGCGGCGGGGCGCCTGATGGTTAACGAACGAGGTCGAAGCTGTAATCGGTTTTGCCCAGCTGGCTGGTGTCGTGGTCCAGTTTTTCCAGCACGGCGTTCACCAGCGTCGTGACGATGTTCATCGCGCCTTCATAGCCCCAGGTGGTCTGGCGGTGCAGATGATGGCGGTCGAACAGCGGAAAGCCGAGACGGATCAGCGGCACTTCGAAGGCTTTGCCCTTCGCCAGGGTATCGCGCTGGATAAACTTGCCGTAGGAGTTACCGATCATAAAGTCCGGCTGACGGGTGAACATCAGCGACCGGAAGTGCCACAGGTCGCAGTTGATGAACACTTCGCTGTCCTGGCCGTAGGGCGAGGCGTCGAGCATTTGCTTCATCGCCTTTTGCCAGCGTTTATTGGCGTTATGGCTGAGGATCACCGTCGGCTCGCAGCCCAGCTCCAGCAGGAAGCGCGTCAGGCCCATCACGAAATCCGGATCGCCGTAGAGGCCGAATTTTTTGCCGTGCAGCCAGGTGTGGGAGTCCAGCATCATGTCCACCAGCCGGCCGCGCTCAAGGGTCAGGGCGTCGGCGATCGGTTTGCCGGTCAGTTGACTGACGGTCATCAGCAGCGCGTCGGTAGCGGCCAGACCCAACGGAACGGCCACCTCAGTGGCGGGCTGATTCCACATCTCCTGAACCACCTTTTTGCTTTTCACCAGCTGCCACGGCTGCAGCAGCAGGGTGTCAATGGCGTCCGGCGCGGTTTTGATCTCCTGCTGGCTGGTGCCGCCGGCGTACATCCGGTAATGGCCGTCGGCGGGGGTGTCGAGTACCTCTGAAGGGTCGGAGAGCAGGCTGCAGGGGACATCCATCTGCGCCATCATCCGCTTCAGCACGCGGAAGTTGCCGAGATAGGTCTCAAATCCGGTCACCAGATTGAGCTTTTGCAGTTTGCCCGGCTGCCCGGCGTAGTCAGCGGTAAAGGTCTTCGCGAACCCTTCGAACATATTGTCCCAGCCGGTGACATGGCTGCCGATAAAGCTGGGGGTATGGGCGTAAGGAATGGCGATACTGTCGTCAACAAATCCCTCTTTTTTGGCGTTGGCGATAAACGCCTGCAGATCGTCGCCGATCACCTCGGCCATGCAGGTGGTGGAGACGGCGATAATCTCGGGTTTATACAACGCGCTGGCATTCTGCAGGCCCAGATTCATGTTGTTGTTGCCGCCGAACACCGCCGCGTCCTCGGTCATCGAGTCGGAGACGCAAGCCACCGGCTCCTTAAAATGGCGGTTAAAGTAGGTGCGGAAATAGGCGACGCAGCCCTGAGAGCCGTGGACGTAGGGCAGGGTACCGGCGAACCCCAGCGCGCAGAGCACCGCCCCGAGCGGCTGGCAGGCTTTGGCCGGGTCGACGGTCAAAGCCTCGCGCTGGAAGTTCAGCGCTTCATACTCGGCGGTGGTGGTCCAGGCAAATACCTCCTGGACGCGCTGCGCGTCGTGCGCCTCTTCAAGGCTCTTTTTGTTCTGGAACAGGGTCTGGTATTCATCCTGTTCAAACAGCGGATAACAGCTGTGAATTTTATCGATCGTTTGGCTCATGGTGTTCTCCTCCCGCGCCACAAATCGGTGGACTGACGGGACAGTGAAGGGGCAATCACGCAGACTTCAGCCACGGGGCAGTCAGTTCGTTCCACGCCGGATTGTTCAGGGTCATATCCATATCGCGAGCAAAGATGGCGAAGCCGTCATAGCCGTGATAGGGGCCGGAATAGTCCCAGGAGTGCATCTGGCGGAACGGCACCCCCATTTTCTGGAAGATATATTTCTCTTTGATCCCGGAGCCGATGAGGTCAGGTTTCAGCGCTTTGACGAAGGCCTCCAGCTCATAGCTGCTGGCATCGTCAAACAGCAGAGTGCCCTCTTTCAGGTCCGGCAGGGTGCGGTCGTAATCATCGTTATGGGCAAACTCGTAGCCGGCGGCGATGATCTCCATCCCGAGATCCTCATAGGCGCCGATGACGTGGCGCGGCCGCAGCCCCCCCATGTACAGCAGCACTTTGCGCCCCTCCAGCCGCGGGCGATATTTGGCGATGATGGCCGCCATCTGCCCCTCATATTTGGCGATCACCGCTTCCGCATTGGCGCGAATGGCGTCATCAAATTGATCGGCGATCTTGCGCAGCGATTCGGCGATTTTGGTCGGGCCGAAGAAGTTATATTCCATCCACGGGATCTGATGTTTCTCCTCCATATGGCGGGCGATATAGTTCATCGAGCGGTAGCAGTGGACGAGGTTTAGCTTAACGAATGGGGTGTTCTCCATCTCCACCAGGGTGCCGTCGCCGGACCACTGCGCCACTACCCGCAGCCCCATCTCTTCCAGCAGAATGCGCGAGGCCCAGGCGTCGCCGCCGATGTTGTAATCGCCAATGATGGCGACATCGTACGGGGTGCTGGCAAACGGCTGCCCTTCACGATTGTTCAGCACCCAGTCGCGTACCACGTCGTTGGCGATATGGTGGCCCAGCGACTGCGAGACGCCGCGAAAGCCTTCGCAGCGCACCGGGATCACCGGTTTATCCAGCGCCTTGCTGCTGGCGTTGGCCACGGCGCTGATGTCATCGCCGATGAGGCCCACCGGGCACTCCGACTGGATAGTGATCCCTTTGGTCAGCGGGAACAGCAGCTCCATCTCTTCAATCAGTTTGCTCAGCTTTTTATCGCCGCCGAAGACAATATCGCGCTCCTGAAAATCAGAGGTGAAGTTCAGGGTGCCGAAGCTGTCGACGCCGCTGACGCCGGTATAGTAGTTGCGCCGTCCGGCGCGCGAGTACTGGCCGCAGCCGATGGGGCCGTGCGAGATATGGGCCATGTCTTTAATCGGCCCAAACACCACCCCTTTCGAGCCGGCGTAGGCGCAGCCGCGCACGGTCATTACCCCGGGCTGCGATTTACGGTTCGAGATAATGCACTTGCCGACGCTCTCCATCTGCGGATCGCTGATCATCATGTGCTTTCTGCGCTCTTTGCGCGCGGTTTCGGGAAACACCTCCAGGACTTCCTGGATGAGCGCAAGGTTACGTTCGCCTGTTGCGTTGGTCATGGTGAGGATCCTGTGCTCAGGCCGCGTTTTCTTCAGCGGCGGTTTTACCAATGATGCTGGTGTCTTCTTCTTCCATGATGCCGAACTCCATCAGCAGCGACTCCAGCTCGTCCATGGTGCAGGGGGTCGGCACCACTTTTTTGGTGTTATTGACGATCTTCTGCGCCAGCTGACGATATTCGTTGGCCTGCTGACAGGTCGGGTCGTACTCGATCACCGTCATTCGGCGGATCTCTGCGCGCTGCACAATGTTGTCGCGGGGAACAAAGTGGATCATCTGGGTGCCGAGCTTTTCCGCCAGGGCGATGATCAGCTCGTCTTCGCGGTCGGTTTTGCGCGAGTTACAGATCAGGCCGCCGAGGCGTACCTTGCCGGATTTGGCGTACTTCACGATCCCCTTGGAGATATTGTTGGCGGCATACATCGCCATCATCTCCCCGGAGCAGACGATGTAGATCTCCTGGGCTTTGTTTTCGCGGATCGGCATGGCGAAGCCGCCGCAGACCACGTCGCCGAGGACGTCATAGAAGACGAAATCCAGATCTTCTTCATAGGCGCCTTCTTCTTCGAGGAAGTTGATGGCGGTGATCACCCCGCGTCCGGCGCAGCCGACGCCTGGCTCCGGGCCGCCGGATTCGGCGCAACGTACATCGCCATAGCCGATTTGCAGCACGTCTTCGAGCTCCAGATCCTCGACCGAGCCCACTTCCGCCGCCATCTCCATAATGGTGTTCTGGGCTTTCGCGTGGAGGATCAGACGGGTGGAGTCCGCCTTCGGATCGCAGCCGACGATCATTACTTTCTTACCCATCTCGGCGAGGGCCGCGACGAGATTCTGGGTGGTGGTGGATTTACCGATACCGCCTTTACCGTAGATAGCGCATTGACGCATGGTCATGGTGACTTCTCCTGTTGTTGAGTGTTTGCCAGCAGAGAAGTGCAGGGAACATACCAGCTGTGATTTTTTATTCAGTCTTTTGATAAATAAGTGTTTTCTGTAAACCGGCCGCGCAGGGGGCCTGCGCAAACGGCACAATAACGCCACCAAATGTGCGAAACAGAACAATTTCCCGCCACCGGCCCGGCGCGGCGCTTTGTCGCCTGTTCAACAGCTTGTCGCGCCCTGTGTCTTATTCCCCGCAATTCCGCCGGACGGACCTGCGCCTCTCTTCCCTTAACCTGTTGAATTAATAAGCGACAGGCGGCAATCCGCGAGCTGGCACAGGCTGTGCTTGAAGAGGAAACAGGGTTTGCCGCGGGCTGTCGCGGTAAAGAGAACGCTCACCTTCGAGGATTGAACGATGTCCGGAAACATGAAAACAATGGATGGCAACGCGGCGGCGGCCTGGATCTCCTACGCCTTTACCGACGTGGCGGCCATCTATCCCATTACCCCCTCCACGCCGATGGCGGAGAATGTCGATGAATGGGCCGCTAAGGGGAAAAAGAACCTCTTTGGTCGGCCGGTGCGCCTGATGGAGATGCAGTCTGAAGCCGGCGCCGCCGGGGCGGTGCACGGCGCGCTGCAGGCGGGGGCGCTCACCACCACCTACACCGCGTCGCAGGGGCTGCTGCTGATGATCCCCAATTTGTACAAAATTGCCGGGGAGCTGCTGCCGGGCGTCTTTCACGTTAGCGCCCGGGCGCTGGCGACCAATTCGCTGAATATTTTTGGCGACCATCAGGATGTGATGGCGGTGCGCCAGACCGGCTGCGCCATGCTGGTGGAGAATAACGTTCAGCAGGTGATGGACCTGTCGGCGGTGGCGCATCTGGCGGCGATCGCCGGGCGGATACCCTTTATCAACTTCTTCGACGGCTTTCGCACTTCGCACGAAATACAGAAGATCGAGGTGCTGGAGTATGAGCAACTGGCGGCGCTGCTGGACCGCCCGGCGCTGGAGCGCTTTCGTCGTCAGGCGCTGCATCCGGATCACCCGGTGATCCGCGGCACCGCGCAAAACCCGGATATCTACTTCCAGGAGCGGGAGGCCGGTAACCGCTTCTACCTCGCGCTGCCCGATCTGGTGGAAAGCTATATGGCGAAGATCACCGCGCTCACCGGGCGGGAATATCACCTGTTTAATTACCACGGCGCGCCGGACGCCGAGCGGATGATTATCGCCATGGGCTCAGTGTGCGACACCGTCCAGGAGGTGGTGGATGCGCTGAATGCGGCGGGGGAGAAGGTGGGGCTGCTCAGCGTTCATCTCTATCGCCCGTTCTCGCTGGCGCACTTTTTCGCGCAACTGCCCGCCAGCGTGCAGCGCATTGCCGTCCTTGACCGCACCAAAGAGCCGGGGGCGCAGGCGGAACCGCTGTGCCTCGACGTCAAAAACGCTTTCTATCAACGCGACGATGCGCCGCTGATTGTCGGCGGCCGCTACGCCCTCGGCGGTAAGGATGTACTGCCCAACGATATCGCCGCGGTGTTTGACAATCTTCGGCAGCCACTGCCGAAGGACGGGTTTACCCTGGGCATTGTCGATGACGTCACCTTTACCTCGCTGCCCGCCCGGCAGGTGCCGCTGGCGGTCTCCCACGCCGGGATCACCGCCTGCAAATTCTGGGGCATGGGCTCGGATGGCACCGTCGGGGCGAACAAAAGCGCCATTAAGATCATCGGCGATAACACGCCGCTCTATGCTCAGGCCTACTTTTCCTACGACTCGAAAAAGTCCGGGGGGATCACCGTCTCGCACCTGCGCTTTGGCGACCGGCCAATCACCTCGCCCTACCTGATCCACCGGGCCGATTTTATCGCCTGCTCTCAGCAATCCTATGTCGACCGCTACGACCTGCTGGAGGGGCTGAAGCCGGGAGGCACCTTTTTGCTCAACTGCAGCTGGTCCGAGGCGGAGCTGGAGCAGCACCTGCCGGTCAGCGTCCGGCGCTATCTGGCGCAGGAAAAGATCGACTTTTATACCCTCAACGCGGTGGACATCGCCCGCGAGCTGGGCCTCGGCGGGCGCTTTAACATGCTGATGCAGGCGGCGTTCTTTAAGCTGACGGCGATTATCGATCCGCAAACTGCGGCGGACTATCTCAAGCAGGCGGTGGAGAAAAGCTATGGCAGCAAAGGGGCGAGCGTCATTGAGATGAACCAGCGGGCGATCGAGCTGGGGATGGCGGCGCTGCGTCGGGTGACGGTTCCCGCCCACTGGGCGACCCTCGAGGCGCCGGCGCCCCAGGCGACAACCCTGATGCCGGACTTCATCCGCGATATTCTGCAGCCCATGAACCGCCAGCGCGGCGACCTGCTGCCGGTGAGCGCCTTCGCCGGGATGGAAGACGGCACCTTTCCCTCCGGCACCGCCGCCTGGGAGAAGCGCGGCATTGCCCTGGAGGTGCCGGTCTGGCAGCCCGACGGCTGCACCCAGTGTAACCAGTGCGCCTTCGTCTGCCCGCATGCGGCGATCCGCCCGGCGTTGCTGAACGCGGAAGAACAGGATACGGCGCCCGCCGGGCTGCTGAGCAAACCGGCCCAGGGGGCCAAAGACTACCACTATCATCTGGCTATCTCGCCGCTTGACTGCTCCGGCTGCGGCAACTGCGTGGAGAGCTGCCCGTCGCGCGGCAAGGCGCTGCAGATGGCCTCCCTCGACAGCCAGCGCGCGATGGCCCCGGTCTGGGACTACGCGCTGGGGCTGGCGCCAAAAGATAACCCGTTTCGCAAAACGACGGTCAAAGGTAGCCAGTTCGAAACGCCGCTGCTGGAGTTTTCCGGCGCCTGCGCGGGCTGTGGCGAAACGCCCTATGCCCGGCTGATCACCCAGCTGTTTGGCGACCGGATGCTGATCGCCAACGCCACCGGCTGCTCTTCGATCTGGGGCGCCAGCGCGCCTTCGATGCCCTATACCACCAACCACCGCGGCCACGGGCCGGCCTGGGCAAACTCGCTGTTTGAGGACAACGCCGAGTTCGGGCTGGGCATGATGCTCGGCGGCCAGGCGATCCGCCAACAGATCGCCGGGGAGATGACCCGCGCCCTGGCGCTGCCGGTCAGCGACGCGCTTCACGCCGCGATGCGGCAATGGCTGGCGCAGCAGGACGAGGGGGAGGGGACCCGCGAGCGTGCGGACCGCCTCAGTGCGTTGCTGGCGGCGGAAAAAGAGGGGGTTCCGCTGCTGGAGCAGCTCTGGCAGAACCGTGACTATTTCGTCCGGCGTTCGCAGTGGATCTTCGGCGGCGACGGCTGGGCCTACGATATTGGCTTCGGCGGTCTCGATCATGTGCTGGCCAGCGGGGAAGACGTCAATATTCTGGTGTTCGATACCGAGGTCTACTCCAACACCGGCGGCCAGTCGTCCAAATCGACCCCGGTGGCGGCGATCGCCAAGTTTGCCGCCCAGGGGAAACGCACGCGGAAAAAAGATCTCGGCATGATGGCGATGAGCTACGGCAATGTTTACGTTGCGCAGATCGCCATGGGCGCTGATAAAGATCAGACCCTGCGGGCCATCGCCGAGGCTGAAGCCTGGCCGGGACCGTCGCTGGTGATCGCCTACGCCGCCTGTATCAACCACGGCCTGAAAGCCGGGATGCGCTGCAGTCAGCGCGAGGCGAAGCGGGCGGTGGAGGCGGGATACTGGCACCTGTGGCGCTACCATCCACAGCGCGAAGCCGAGGGCAAAACGCCGTTTATACTGGACTCTGAAGAGCCGGAAGAGAGTTTCCGCGACTTTCTGCTTGGCGAGGTGCGCTATGCCGCGCTGCACAAAACCACCCCGGATCTGGCGGACGCGCTGTTCCGGCAAACGGAGGAGGATGCCCGGGCCCGTTTCAGGCAGTACCAGCGGCTGGCGGGGGAGTAGCAGGCAGCAGGTTAGCGATTCACGACTGCTGCATCACGTTCAGCAGCGTATCCAGCAGGCCGGGAAAACGGGCGTCCAGATCTTCCCGGCGCAGCGAAATCATATTCTCCCGTCCCTGAGGCCGCTGCCAGATCACACCGCTGTCGCGCAGGACGCGCCAGTGGTGGGTCATGGTGGACTTGGCCACCTCTTCCTGACGCAGAGCGTTACAGCTCTGCTCGCTGCCGTCGGCCAGCGTGCGGATGATCTCCAGTCGCAGCGGGTTGCCGAGCGCGGAAAGGACATTTTCCAGGCGAATTTGTTCTCGTTCAGGGTGATTGGCGATCATAATAATCCTGTGTCGGCGGTGGCGCGGCGCATGGCGGTCGCAGTCCGTATCGGCGGCTGGCGGCTACTATACCCAAACTCCTGTTCTCATGCCACGCGCGCCGCCGCAACCTGACCAATCATAATAATAGTAAAAACAGTTCGAATATACTCGTACAATTGTACTATCATAAGCGGCAGTAAAATGAACTGCGGATCATTCCGACCGCAGACTGACAGTCAAAACGACTAAGGACGCATCATGCCCCGACCCATCCCCCTCGAACGTTATCGCAACATCGGTATCTCCGCGCATATCGATGCCGGTAAAACCACCACCACCGAGCGCATCCTGTTTTACACCGGGATGAGCCATAAGCTGGGTGAAGTACACGATGGCGCGGCAACCACCGACTGGATGGCCCAGGAGCAAGAGCGCGGGATCACCATTACCTCGGCGGCGGTGAGCTGCTTCTGGCCGGGTATGGACCGCAGCTTCGAGCCGCACCGGATCAATATCATCGACACCCCGGGGCACGTGGATTTCACCATTGAGGTGGAACGTTCCATGCGCGTGCTCGACGGCGCGGTGATGGTGTATGACTCCGTCGGCGGGGTGCAGCCCCAGTCGGAGACCGTCTGGCGCCAGGCGAATAAATACCATGTCCCGCGGCTGGCCTTCGTCAACAAGATGGACCGCCCCGGCGCGGACTTCTTCCGCGTGGTGCAGATGATGATCGACCGCCTGAAGGCCAACCCGGTGCCGATTGTCATCCCCATTGGCGCTGAAGAGCATTTCACCGGCGTCGTCGACCTGGTGAAAATGCGCGCCATCCTGTGGGATGACGCCACCCAGGGCATGACCTTCAGCTACGGACCGGTCCCTGACGATCTGCTGGCGACTGCCCGCGAGTGGCGGGAGAAAATGGTCTCGGCGGCGGCGGAGGCCAGCGACGCGCTGATGGATAAATACCTCGAAACCGGCGAGCTGGACGAGGCGGAGATTGTCGCCGGTCTGCGCCAGCGCACGGTGAAGGGTGAAATCCAGGCGGTGCTCTGCGGTAGCGCCTTTAAAAACAAAGGAGTGCAGCGCATGCTCGACGCGGTGGTGGAGCTGATGCCGTCGCCGCTGGATATTCCGGCGATACAGGGCGTGGATGAGAAAGGCCAGCCGGCGGAACGCCATCCGAGCGACGATGAGCCGCTGTCGGCGCTGGCGTTCAAACTGATGACCGACCCCTACGTCGGCCAGTTGACCTTTATCCGCGTCTACTCCGGGACGCTGAAGAAAGGCGATGCGGTATGGAACCCGGTGAAGGGCAAGAAAGAGCGCATCGGGCGTATCGTCCTGATGCAGGCCAACGATCGCCACGAAGTGGACGAACTGCACGCCGGGGATATCGCGGCCTGCGTTGGGCTGAAGGATGTCACTACCGGCGATACGTTATGCGACCCGGATGCGGTGATTACCCTTGAGCGGATGGAGTTTCCGGAGCCGGTGATTTCGCTGGCGATTGAGCCGAAGACCAAAGCGGACCAGGAGAAAATGGGCATCGCGCTGCAGCGGCTGGCGGCGGAAGATCCGTCGTTCCGTCTGCATACCGATGAAGAGTCCGGCCAGACGATTATCTCCGGCATGGGCGAGCTGCATCTGGAGATCATTGTCGACCGGATGAAGCGCGAGTTTAACGTCGAGGCCAACATTGGTCGTCCGCAGGTCACCTACCGCGAAACCCTGCGCAAGAAAGTGACGGACGTGGAGGGCAAATTTGTGCGCCAGTCCGGCGGTAAAGGACAGTACGGGCACGTCGTGCTGACCCTTGAGCCGCTGGAGCCGGGCAGCGGTTTCGTCTTCGAGGACGCCACCAAAGGCGGGGTAGTGCCGCGCGAGTACATCCCTTCCGTGGAGAAAGGGCTGCGCGAAGCGATGGGCACCGGCGTGCTGGCGGGCTATCCGGTGGTTGACGTGAAAGCGACCCTGACCTTCGGATCGTACCACGATGTGGACTCCTCGGAGATGGCGTTCCGTATGGCGGCGATCTTCGGCTTCCGGGAAGGGGCGCGCAAAGCGGACCCGGTGATCCTTGAGCCGGTGATGCACGTGGAGGTGGAAACGCCGGAAGAGTACGCCGGGAATATCATGGGCGATCTCTCTTCCCGTCGCGGGATGGTGCAGGGGATGGAAGAGCGCTTCGGCAGCCAGATCATCCGCGCCGATGTGCCGCTGGCGGAGATGTTTGGTTATTCCACCACGCTGCGCTCGATGTCTCAGGGACGAGCAACCTACAGCATGGAGTTCCACCACTACGCGGAAGCGCCGCGCAACGTAGCGGATGAAATCATCGCCAGCCGCGCGAAAAGTTAAGCCAGTTATCCCGGGTAGCGGCTTCGCCTTACCCGGGCTACTCTGGTACCAGCG
>NZ_JBEAJA010000029.1:0-26249 GCF_040064755.1 Klebsiella sp. GB_Kp056
TCTGATAAATTGTTAAAGAGCAGTTGCGACGCGCTTTAGCGCTCTGTCGCGAGGTGGCGTATATTACGCTTTCCTCTTTCAGAGTCAACCCGTTTTTCAGGATTTTTCTCTTCAACCGAACCGGCTGTTTGTGTGAAGTGATTCACATCTGCCGTGTCAGTGGGAGCGCATTATAGGGATCCCATTTTTTTGCACAAGCCTTTTTTCGATCTTTTTTTCTGAATGGTGATTTTTCACCCTTTTCGCCGTGTAATTGCGCGATTTGCTCAATTTTCACCGTTTTCAGGGGTTGCAGAGCGAGATAAAAGCCACCAAAGTCTTCTTACGCTCCCGTATTTTTGAGGTCAACATGTCTGCTCACCTGCGTCCCTATAAAACATTTTTCCCGCAAATCGGTCTTCGCGTCATGATTGACGCATCCAGCGTCGTCATCGGTGATGTCAGAATTGCCGATGACGTCAGCGTCTGGCCTCTGGTCGCCATTCGCGGCGACGTCAATTTCGTGTCGATAGGTCAACGTAGCAATATTCAGGACGGCAGCGTTCTACACGTGACCCATAGATCCTCTTACAAGCCTGAGGGAAATCCACTGATCATTGGAGAGGATGTGACGGTTGGTCACAAAGTGATGCTGCACGGCTGCACTATCGGCAACCGCGTGCTGGTTGGTATGGGTTCGATCTTGTTAGATGGTGTCGTTGTTGGTGATGACGTCATGATTGGCGCGGGAAGTCTGGTGCCGCAGAATAAACAGCTTGAAAGCGGCTTCCTTTACTTTGGCAATCCGGTCAAACAGATCCGCCCCCTGACAGAGGCGGAGCGGGAAGGCCTAAAATATTCAGCAAATAACTATGTGAAATGGAAAGATGAATATCTGGATCAGGAGAGCCAGACCCAACCCTGAGCATCCTCCTGATTATCGCGGATCAATGCCTCAGCCTCTTCCTCAAGATCCCAACGATGTTCCCGGAATGCGGCCAGCCACTGCGCTGGCCCCTCTGCGCCAAAACGCTGCTGCAGGATCTGCCCTGAAATTACGCAGGTTAATTGCATCCCATTCACCAACGCGGGAAAAACCACGCCCTGCCGTTCGGCATCCCATGATTCCCGATCGGGAAACTGAATCGCCTGATTCATGCATTCAGTTCCTGTTGCAGCTTTTCTATAACCGGGGTGATAGCCGGCAGGACGCCGTGCCATAGCAGAACAGCATGGGCGGCTTGCGCCACCAGCATTCCCAGCCCGTCAGCGCAGTGGGTTGCACCATGCTGCTGGCACCACTGAAGAAATGGCGTCGCCCCTTTCTGGTAAAACATGTCATAGCAATACACGTCGGGGTTAACAACAGACGCCGGGATAGCCGGCACATCACCCTCTATCCCACTGGATGTTGCATTGACGATCAGATCGAAAGTTTCCCCGGCTAAGGTATCCATTTCCCGGGCGCTGACGCTGCCGGTATGGGCGAAGAGCGTGGCTAACTCATGGGCGCGAGCATAGGTGCGATTGACGATCGTCACAGCGCACCCCAGCGACAGCAGCGGCAGCAGTACCCCACGCGATGCGCCACCGGCACCGATAAGCAGGATCCGCTGGCGTGGCTTAATGAATCCCAGACGCTCCAGATCGCTCAGAAGACCAATACCATCCGTGTTGTCGCCCAGCAAACGCCCATCTTCCAGACGTTTCAGGGTATTCACCGCTCCCGCCAGCGCAGCGCGTTCTGTCAGTTCATCCGCGCGCGCAAAGGCTTCTTCTTTGAAAGGAACGGTAACGTTGGCGCCCTTTCCTCCTTCCGCAAAAAACTGATTCAGAGAAGAGACAAAATCGTCCAGCGGCGCCAGCACACGTCCATAAGGATGGGTAATCCCTAACTGGCGGGCAAAAAGGTGGTGAATAGAAGGCGACTTGCTGTGCGCAATCGGATTACCAAAAACAGCGTAGGTTTCCATGATTCACCCCTGGCGGAACAGTTCACCCGTCAGGGCATCACGTATTTCAGATGGATTTTGACGTCCGCCCGTAGCGCCATCCACGACCGGGAAGCTGTCACCAAACTGAGCACGGACCTCTGCGGTAGTGCGGCAAGGCGGTTGACCGGTGAGATTGGCGCTCGTCGAGACCAGCGGTTTTCCGTAGGCTTCGCACAATTCAATCACCAGCGGATGGTTGGTTACGCGTACGGCCAGCGAATCAAAACGACCCGTCAGCCAGCGTGGCGTTTCAGGACGAGCCGGGAATACAAACGTCACCGGTCCTGGCCAGCAGGAAAAGATTGCTGCCCGCTGCGAGTCACTTAACCGAGAATCATCAATATAGGGCTTCAGCTGCTCAAAGCTAGCGGCGATAAGGATCAATCCCTTCTCAACAGGACGCTGCTTCAGCTCCAGCAGACGCATAACGGCCGTTTCGCTGTCAGGGTCGCAGCCGACGCCAAAAACAGCTTCCGTGGGATAGGCGATGACATGTTCATTATTCAGGACCGCCACGGCATGGGCGACGGCTTCTGAGGGCAGGTTATTGTTCACTGATTTATTCCGCCGGGATCGGCTTTCCACATTGTTTACTGGCACAGAAGCGTCTGAGACCCTGCGCCGTCTTCTTTTCTATTAACAGCGGGTAATGGCATTCAGGGCATTCGCCCGCCACCGGTTTAAAATTGATAACGAACTGGCAATCAGGATAGCGATCGCAGGAGTGAAAGGTTTTACCGAAACGGGAACGACGCTGGACCAGATGGCCTTGTCCGCACTGCGGGCAAGCAATAGCCGTCTCATCTGGTTTATCAATTAGCTCGGTATGTTCGCATTCCGGATAGCGGCTACAGCCAATGAACATCCCAAAACGCCCCTGGCGTAGCACCATAACCGCGCCGCACGATGGGCATGCTTGCCCCTCCAGCACCTTAACGACATGCCCGTCCGCCTGACTTTTCAGGGGACGGATATAGTCACAGTCCGGATAATGCGAACAGCCGAGAAACGGGCCATGTTTCCCGGAACGGATCACCAGTTCAGCCCCGCACTGCGGGCAGGGCTCATTTTTACGCACCGAAAACAGTGCTGATTTGGTCATAACAACTCGATGTTGCTGCAAAAAGATTAATGCAGCATACCTTCATTTACTTCGAAGAGTAATTCTTCCATTTGCTGATAGGCGTTTTCACAGCCCGGAATATTGAACAGTACCATCAGGATGACCCATTTCAGGTCCTCCAGCTCAAATTCTGCCGTATCCAGCGCCAGTACGCGCTCTATCACCATTTCTCGCGTTTCGAGGTTCAACACCTGAATCTGCTCGAGGAAGAGTAAAAATCCCCGGCAACTGGCATCCAGACGCTGGCACTCCTCTTCGGTATATACCCGAAGCGACAGCGGGTCGGAAGCGAGCTGCATGGGTTCAACGAGACCTTCCTGATAATCAGCCAGTTTCTCGAGCCACATTAACGCGTTATAGATATCTTCCCGCTCAAAACCTGCGTCGGTAAGATCCCGCGTCAGTTTGTCCTGATCCACGCGCATTTCTGCTTCGCTATGGATGTAAGTTTCAAACAAATACATGAGTACGTCGAACATGGCTTGCCCTCCTTAATCGGACATAGCCGCCGGGTACAGCTGCGATCCAGCCTGCTAACTCCAGTTCAAGTAGCTGAGCTACGGTTACTGGCACAGATTGGCCGGCACGTTCAGCGACAACGTCAACAGGTGTTACCTCATCTCCTACGTTAGCCAGGAGCTCCGGAAATGGCAATGCTACAGACGGCTGATCGGCGCAATTATTTATCGAATCAGACGTATCAGTTAGCCAGGTCAGCTCGTTGTGCCAGTATTCCACAATATCCTCTGGCGAGGTCACCGGCACCGCGCCTTGCTTAATTAACCAGTGTGGGCCTTCCGATCCCGGATTGCCTATCGGCCCAGGCAGGGCAAACACATCCCTTCCCTGCTCCAGAGCACAGCGGACGGTAACCAGCGAGCCGCTTCGCAATGCCGCCTCAACCACCAACACGCCCAGGCTCAGGCCGCTGATAATCCGGTTGCGCCTGGGGAAATGCGCGGGAAGCGGCGGCGTTATTAGTGGAAATTCAGACACCAGCGCACCGCCATTATCGATGATCTGCTGGGCGAGGCTTGCATGGCGCCGCGGATAAACCTTACCCAGTCCGTTGCCCAGTACCGCGATGGTTTTGCCCTCGGCCGCGAGCGCGCCGCGATGCGCTACGCCATCAATGCCTAACGCCAGCCCACTGGTGATAGTCATTCCTTTACGCGCCAACGTTTCGCTGAACAGCTTCCCCCAGCGAGCGCCATACCAGGAATGCAGGCGACTACCAATAACGGCAAGCTGCGCGCTGTGAAGCAGAGCGGGATCGCCGCTGACCAACAACGCACCGGGGTAATCAGCGATGGCCCTTAGCCGAAACGGAAAGCGCGGATCGTCGGCCCGTAACAGATGATGTTCCGGGTGCTCCAGCCAGCGCCGCGTCTCGTCAAGCTCACGCCCGTCAAGCCGAAAAAATGACGTTGCTTGCGCCGCGGACATCCCGACAGCATGCAGCGCTTCACGATCAACGCTGGCGGCTGCGCATAAGCGCTGTGCGATCTCCAGCATTCTGTCGCCATACAAGTTACTGACCTTCATCAGCCGCAGCCAAATCTCGTCGGGCGTCATCCTTACCCCCTGCCATAAGCGGTATTGACAATCTTTGCGATTGGACAGTGAGACTGTCAATTGCAGGGTGTTTTGTCTAGAATAGAGCTAATAATCTTATCAACTCCTGAATACGACTCTGGAACTTTATGGCAGTTTTGCAAGTGTTACATATTCCGGACGAGCGCCTTCGCAAAGTCGCCGAGCCGGTCAAAGAAGTGAATGCGGAAATTCAGCGTATCGTCGATGATATGTTCGACACCATGTACGCTGAGGAGGGCATTGGTCTGGCCGCGACCCAGGTCGATATCCATCAGCGCATTATCGTTATTGATGTGTCGGAAAATCGTGAAGAGCAGCTGGTGTTAATCAACCCGGAGCTGCTGGAAAAAGATGGCGAAACGGGCATCGAAGAAGGCTGCCTGTCGATTCCGGAACAGCGCGCCCTGGTGCCGCGTGCGGAAAAAGTGAAGATCCGAGCGCTGGATCGCGACGGTAAGCCATTTGAACTGGAGGCCGATGGCCTGCTGGCTATCTGTATTCAGCATGAGATGGATCATCTGGTCGGCAAACTGTTTATTGATTATCTGTCACCGCTCAAACAACAGCGCATTCGTCAGAAGGTTGAGAAACTGGATCGTTTACGTTCCCGTGCCTGATAACAAGGAATACCGTGTCACAATCACTACGTATCATTTTCGCCGGCACCCCCGATTTTGCAGCGCGTCATCTTGACGCGCTGTTGTCGTCTGAACATCAGGTTGTTGGCGTATTCACTCAGCCAGACCGTCCTGCTGGCCGCGGCAAAAAATTGATGCCGAGCCCGGTAAAGGTGCTGGCTGAAGCCCATAACTTACCTGTATTCCAGCCATCTTCCCTGCGTCCGCAGGACAACCAACAATTAGTCGCCGATCTCGGCGCCGATATCATGGTGGTGGTGGCGTACGGTTTGATTCTCCCGAAAGCGGTGCTGGAGATGCCCCGTCTGGGCTGCATCAACGTTCACGGCTCCCTGCTACCGCGCTGGCGTGGCGCAGCGCCGATCCAGCGTTCGCTGTGGGCCGGGGATAGCGAAACAGGCGTAACCATCATGCAGATGGACGTCGGCCTTGATACGGGTGATATGCTGTATAAGCTT
Organism: Klebsiella sp. GB_Kp056; assembly: GCF_040064755.1. Taxonomy (NCBI): domain Bacteria; kingdom Pseudomonadati; phylum Pseudomonadota; class Gammaproteobacteria; order Enterobacterales; family Enterobacteriaceae; genus Klebsiella; species Klebsiella sp. GB_Kp056. The sequence continues at coordinate 5,789 of NZ_JBEAJA010000029.1, forward strand.
TCCTGCCCCATTACCGCAGAGGATACCAGCGGCAGCCTGTACGATAAGCTGGCCGAGCTCGGCCCTCAAGGTCTGCTGGCAACCTTAGCCCAGCTGGCCAACGGCACCGCACAGCCTGAAGTACAGGATGAATCGCTGGTGTGCCACGCCGAGAAGCTGAGTAAAGAAGAAGCTCGCATCGACTGGTCGCTTTCTGCCGCACAGCTGGAGCGCTGCATCCGCGCCTTTAATCCGTGGCCAATGAGTTGGCTGGAAATTGACGGGCAGCCGCTAAAAGTGTGGCGGGCATCGGTCATTGCCGAAGCTGCGCATGCCGAACCGGGTACTATCGTGGCAGCAACCAAACAGGGTATCCAGGTCGCCACGGGCGATGGGATCCTCAGTCTGGAGTCGCTACAGCCTGCGGGTAAAAAAGCGATGAGCGCCCAGGATTTACTCAATTCCCGCCGGGAGTGGTTTACTCCTGGCACCCGTCTCGCCTGACGGTCGTCTCTTCTGAAGCCCGGGTTCGCCGGGCATTTTTATTTTTGCGCTTATGAAAAAGAATATAAATTTACGCAGCCTGGCCGCCCAGGCTATCGAGCAAGTCGTTGAAAAAGGTCAGTCTTTAAGCAACGTCCTGCCCCCTCTACAGCAAAAAGTCAGCGATAAAGACAAAGCGCTGCTGCAGGAGCTGTGTTTTGGCGTACTGCGTACGCTCAGCCAGCTGGAGTGGCTTATCAGCAAGCTGATGGCGCGTCCGATGACCGGCAAACAGCGCACCGTGCACTTTCTGATTATGGTTGGGCTCTATCAGTTACTCTACACCCGCATCCCTCCGCACGCCGCGCTGGCTGAAACGGTAGAAGGCGCGGTGGCGATTAAGCGCCCGCAGCTTAAAGGGCTGATCAATGGGGTGTTACGCCAGTTTCAGCGCCAGCAGGAAGAGCTACTGGCAGAATTCGCCGGGCAGGAAAACCGCTACCTTCATCCCAAATGGCTGCTGAAGCGTCTGCAGCAGGCCTGGCCGCAACAATGGCAGGAGATCGTCGATGCGAACAACCAGCGCCCGCCGATGTGGCTGCGCGTTAACCGCAACCATCATTCCCGAGACGAATGGCTTGCTCTGCTTAAAGAGGCCGGCTTAGAGGGCTTCACCCACCCTGACTATCCCGACGCCGTGCGTCTGGCCACCCCTGCCCCGGTCCATGCGTTGCCGGGTTTTGCCGAAGGATGGGTAACCGTTCAGGATGCCTCGGCCCAGGGCTGCATGCGCTATCTGCAGCCGGAAAACGGCGAGCGCATTCTCGATCTCTGCGCCGCGCCGGGCGGCAAGACGACGCATATTCTGGAAGTCGCTCCCCAGGCTGAGGTCATGGCGGTAGACATTGATGAACAGCGTCTTTCCCGCGTCTATGACAACCTGAAACGGCTGGGCATGAAAGCCGAAGTCAAACAGGGCGATGGTCGCTTCCCTGAGCAGTGGTGTGGCGGCGAGCAGTTCGATCGTATTCTGCTGGATGCCCCCTGTTCCGCCACCGGCGTTATTCGCCGCCACCCGGATATCAAATGGCTGCGCCGGGATCGGGATATCGGCGATTTAGCCCAGCTGCAGGCCGAGATCCTCAATGCCATCTGGGGGCATCTGAAGCCAGGCGGCACGTTGGTTTACGCTACCTGTTCTATTCTGCCGGAAGAGAATAGTCAGCAAATTGCCGCGTTCCTCGCGCGGACCCCGGATGCAGAGCTTCACGCAACCGGTACGCCGGCAAGCCCGGGACAGCAAAATCTGCCGGGTGCGGAAGAAGGCGATGGCTTCTTTTACGCTAAGCTAATCAAACGTCGGAACTAATGGATCACTGCAGATGAAGATTATTATTCTGGGCGCCGGCCAGGTCGGCGGCACGCTGGCGGAGAACCTCGTCGGCGAGAACAATGATATTACGCTGGTTGATACCAATGGCGACCGTCTGCGCAGCCTGCAGGATAAGTTCGACCTGCGTGTCGTCCAGGGGCACGGTTCTCATCCCCGCGTACTGCGCGAGGCAGGAGCCGATGATGCCGATATGCTGGTGGCGGTCACCAGTTCGGATGAAACCAACATGGTGGCCTGTCAGGTCGCCTATTCATTATTCAATACGCCAAACCGTATAGCCCGTATTCGTGCGCCTGATTACGTCCGCGATGCGGAAAAGCTCTTCAATTCTGAAGCTGTGCCCATCGATCACTTAATCGCTCCGGAACAGCTGGTCATCGACAATATTCATCGCCTGATAGAATATCCCGGCGCGCTGCAGGTCGTGAACTTCGCTGAAGGTAAAGTCAGCCTCGCCGTGGTGAAAGCCTATTACGGTGGTCCGCTGGTGGGGAATGCGTTGTCCACCATGCGTGAGCATATGCCGCATATCGATACGCGCGTGGCCGCCATTTTCCGCCACGATCGCCCCATCCGCCCACAGGGTTCGACGATTGTCGAGGCCGGTGATGAAGTCTTCTTTATTGCCGCCTCGCAGCATATTCGCGCGGTCATGAGCGAACTCCAGCGTCTGGAGAAACCTTACAAACGCATCATGTTGGTCGGCGGCGGCAATATTGGCGCGGGCCTGGCCCATAAGCTGGAAAAAGACTACAGCGTTAAGCTTATCGAGCGCAATCAGCAGCGAGCCGCTGAGCTGGCAGAAAAACTGCAGCATACTATCGTCTTCTACGGTGATGCATCGGATCAGGAGCTGCTGGCCGAAGAGCATATTGACCAGGTGGACCTGTTTATTGCCGTCACTAACGATGACGAAGCAAACATCATGTCTGCAATGCTGGCCAAGCGAATGGGGGCCAAAAAAGTCATGGTGCTGATCCAGCGCAGAGCCTATGTGGATCTGGTTCAGGGTAGCGTCATTGATATCGCGATATCGCCTCAGCAGGCCACGATTTCCGCCCTCCTCAGCCATGTCCGTAAAGCCGATATTGTCGGCGTCTCCTCCCTGCGCCGCGGCGTTGCGGAAGCGATCGAAGCAGTGGCACACGGCGATGAGAGCACCTCGCGGGTGGTCGGTCGGTCGATCGATGAGATCAAACTTCCGCCAGGCACGATCATCGGCGCCGTCGTGCGCGGGAATGACGTGATGATCGCCAATAATAATCTGCGGATCGAGCAGGGCGATCATGTGATCATGTTTTTGACTGATAAAAAGTTTATTTCCGATGTAGAAAGGCTGTTCCAGCCAAGCCCCTTCTTCCTGTAATTCCCAGGGCGTCGAACAGGCGCCTTTTATTATCCCTTATTATTCAAAGGTTAATATTTTCCTGTAACGCTCTACGGGGAATGGCAAATGAAAATACATTTGTTAAACTTACAACGTCAGCTGGCTCAAGGAGAATAAAATGAGTTTTTTAAAAGAGTTTCGCGAATTCGCGATGCGCGGGAACGTTGTCGATTTGGCAGTGGGTGTGATCATCGGTGCAGCATTCGGTAAAATTGTTTCGTCGTTGGTCGCGGATATTATTATGCCGCCGCTCGGCCTGTTGATTGGCGGGATCGATTTTAAACAGTTTGCCGTCACGCTGCGCGATGCCCAGGGTGATGTACCGGCAGTGGTGATACACTACGGGGTGTTTATTCAGAACGTTTTCGATTTCATCATCGTCGCATTTGCCATTTTCATGGCGATTAAACTGATGAATAAGTTAAATCGTAAGAAAGAAGAGGCTCCGGCGGCACCGCCAGCGCCCTCTAAAGAAGAAGTCCTGCTGAGCGAAATTCGCGATCTGCTGAAAGAACAAAACAACCGTTCTTAATCAGCAGTGAAAGCAGAAGGCCAGTGGTAAAAAAGCGATTCGCTTGCTTGCCACTGGCCTCCCGGTCATTCCTTGCTGCATGTTTATCTTTACGTTGATAGCTTCCTTTCCCTTTCTTATTCTTCTCTACGCGCTGCCTGAATAATGGATCGTGGAGAAGTGCCTCAATGGCGTTATCTTTAATTTGTCCTTTGGTATGCTGATAGCGACTCATAGTAACTCCAGTGGATGTGTGAATTCCGCGCGAGTGTAGATCCGCGCGCACAAAAAATCAACGCCCGGTATTACCGTTGCTGGCGCCTTGCTCAAGGGCCTCGAGGATCGAACAGTAAACGCTGCTGTGAGCTGTGCCGCAGCAGGCATCATTGAGCCGTTGCAGAGAGCGACGCATCGTTTGTAGCTCGTTGATCCGCGCCTCAACTTCGCTTAATCGCGCCTGAACGATCCCTTTCGACTCCTGACAGGTGTGATGCTCCGGATCGATACGGATCGACAATAATTCGCGGATCGCTTCCAGAGTAAAGCCCAGCTGACGGGCATAGCGAATAAAGCGCAAACGCTGAAGATCGTTATCCGAGTAAAGACGAAATCCCCCCTCAGTGCGCACATCATGATCCATCATTTGCTGTTTTTCATAATAACGGATGGTATCTGGCGTCACATCAGCCAGTTTTGCCAGCTCACCAATACGATACATATTCACTCCTGATTAATTTTGTGCAGCAACGCATCGGCGTACTCACCGCGTAAAAAGTCGGTGTTCAGTCCTGCCTGACGCAGCTTAAGCTCGAGCAGAGCAAGGCGCTTGCTGAGTTCGGCATGCCGCGGGTCGTCCTGACGGACCCCCTTCAGCAAGTCTGCCAGAGCCACCGCTTCTTTGCGCTGCTCCAGCTCCGGGGGAAGACACCCTGCATTCTTCAGAAGGCGATAGCCTGCCCGCAGCTCGGCCGGTACATGCGAATCGTCATCGAGCGTTAGCGGCACGCCGCTACCGGGTAAATTATCGAACTCGCCTTTGGTTTGGGCATCGAGGATATGGCGTTCTGCCCACTGATCCAGTAACCACATTCTACGGCTCCGGGGGATGAACAAAAAGAGTACAGATATTGTAGTGAAGTGGGGATGGGGTAGATATAAAAAAACCCGCCGGGGCGGGTTTTTTTACGTTACTACAGATTACTCTGCAGCAGCTTCTGCTTTCGGCTCAGCACGATCAACCAGCTCGATGTATGCCATCGGCGCGTTGTCGCCTGCACGGAAGCCACACTTCAGAATGCGAGTGTAACCACCGGCGCGGCTCGCGAAACGCGGGCCCAGCTCGTTAAACAGTTTTGCCACGATCTCGTTATCACGAGTACGGGCGAATGCCAGACGACGATTAGCAACGCTATCAGTCTTGGCAAGAGTAATCAGCGGCTCAACTACGCGACGCAGTTCTTTCGCTTTCGGCAGGGTCGTCTTGATGATTTCATGACGAACCAGCGAACCTGCCATGTTACGGAACATAGCCTGGCGATGGCTGCTGTTGCGGTTCAGTTGACGACCACTCTTACGATGGCGCATGACCTTATCCTTCTCAGTAAAACCTTAACCTGTGATCCGGTTACTCGTCAGCAATGCTTGCTGGTGGCCAGTTTTCCAGGCGCATGCCCAGAGACAGTCCACGGGAAGCCAGCACGTCTTTAATCTCAGTAAGAGATTTTTTACCCAGGTTCGGCGTTTTCAGCAACTCAACCTCGGTACGCTGTACCAGATCACCGATATAGTGGATAGCTTCTGCCTTGAGGCAGTTAGCAGAGCGGACAGTCAATTCCAGATCGTCAACAGGGCGCAGCAGGATCGGATCGAATTCTGGTTTCTCTTCTTTCACTTCTGGCTGACGTACATCACGTAAGTCAACAAAAGCTTCCAGTTGTTCAGCCAGGATGGTTGCCGCACGACGAATCGCCTCTTCAGGATCGATTGTGCCGTTGGTTTCCATTTCGATGACCAGCTTGTCCAGGTCGGTACGCTGTTCTACACGCGCAGCTTCAACATTGTAGGCAATACGCTCTACAGGGCTGTAGCAGGCGTCGACCAGCAGACGGCCGATTGGGCGCTCATCTTCTTCCGAATGAATTCGGGCAGAAGCCGGCACATAACCGCGACCGCGCTGAACTTTGATACGCATGCTGATAGCAGCGTTCTCATCAGTCAGGTGGCAAATCACGTGCTGCGGCTTGACGATTTCGACATCACCGTCGTGGGTAATGTCGGCTGCGGTCACAGGGCCAATGCCAGATTTATTCAAAGTAAGGATGACTTCATCTTTACCCTGAACTCTCACCGCCAGCCCTTTCAGGTTGAGCAGGATTTCAAGGATGTCTTCCTGAACGCCTTCTTTGGTGCTGTACTCGTGCAGTACACCATCAATCTCAACCTCGGTCACCGCGCAACCCGGCATCGATGAGAGCAGAATACGGCGCAGTGCGTTACCCAGAGTATGGCCGAAGCCACGCTCTAAAGGCTCAAGGGTCACCTTGGCGTGCGTCGAACTCACTTGCTCGATATCGACCAGGCGCGGTTTTAGAAACTCTGTCACAGAACCCTGCATTGTGTCCTCTCTTTGGTACTAAGCTTTACTTGGAGTAAAGCTCGACGATCAGGTGTTCGTTAATGTCCGCAGACAGATCAGAACGCTCCGGCTGACGCTTGAACGTACCTTCCATCTTGCCAGCATCAACTTCCAGCCAGGTTGGCTTTTCACGCTGCTCAGCCAGCTCCAGAGCGGCTTTCACGCGAGATTGCTTTTTCGCTTTCTCACGAATGCTGACAACGTCATTCGCTTTAACCTGATAAGAAGCGATGTTAACAACACGACCGTTTACCATAATCGCTTTGTGGCTAACCAGCTGGCGTGCTTCAGCACGAGTGGCGCCGAAGCCCATACGGTATACAACGTTGTCCAGACGACCTTCCAGCAGAGCCAACAGGTTTTCACCGGTGTTGCCTTTCAGACGTGCTGCTTCTTTATAGTAGTTACGGAACTGACGCTCCAGCACACCGTACATACGGCGAACTTTTTGCTTTTCACGCAACTGCACACCATAGTCAGACAGACGCGGCTTACGCGCACCGTGCTGGCCAGGAGCTTGTTCAATTTTACACTTGGTATCGATCGCGCGAACGCCAGACTTAAGGAATAAGTCGGTGCCCTCACGACGGCTCAGCTTGAGCTTAGGACCCAAATATCTTGCCATTTTCTTTCTCCAACTAACCTGGAAAACGCAGCGTTATACGCGACGTTTTTTCGGCGGACGACAACCGTTATGAGGGATCGGAGTCACATCAGTAATATTAGTGATGCGGAAACCAGCGGCGTTCAGTGCACGAATGGTAGATTCGCGACCCGGACCCGGACCTTTGACCATAACTTCCAGATTCTTGATGCCGTATTCTTTTACGGCTTCTGCGCAACGCTCTGCTGCAACCTGAGCTGCGAACGGAGTGGATTTGCGAGAACCACGGAAACCGGAACCACCGGCTGTTGCCCAACCCAGTGCGTTACCCTGACGATCAGTAATGGTAACGATGGTGTTGTTAAAAGAAGCATGGATATGAGCCACGCCGTCAGAGACTTGTTTTCTTACACGCTTACGTGCACGAATTGGTGCCTTTGCCATTATTCAATCACCCCGATTATTTCTTGATCGGTTTACGCGGACCCTTACGGGTACGTGCGTTGGTCTTGGTACGCTGACCGCGAACCGGGAGACCACGACGATGACGCAAACCACGGTAGCAACCAAGGTCCATCAGACGCTTGATGCTCAGGGTGATTTCACGGCGCAGATCACCTTCAACGACAAATTTACCTACTGCTTCACGCAGAATATCAATTTGTTCTTCAGACAGCTCACTGATCTTAACATTTTCAGCGATGCCCGTTTCAGCGCAGATGGCTTTAGAACGGGTTTTGCCGATACCGAAAATAGCGGTTAAAGCGATTACGGTATGTTTGTGATCAGGAATGTTAATGCCTGCTATACGGGCCACTATGCACTCCTACTATTTAATATGTACGCACCATGCTGAAAAGCCCGTTTTCAGGATACTCAAATGGAAACGTACAGACATACAAAAGATTGGCTGGCTAATCTAGCCAGCTCAATCCAACTTTGCAAGAAAAATATGCGAAAAAATCAGCCTTGGCGCTGTTTATGCTTCGGCTCGGCACTGCAAATCACACGGATGACGCCATCACGCTTAACGATTTTGCAGTTACGGCATAATTTCTTGACGGAAGCACGAACTTTCATTTTTACTCTCCGTAACTTCTCGGGCGACCAGTTTTAGCGGCCGTAGCCTTTCAGGTTCGCCTTCTTCAATGCAGACTCATACTGACTGGACATCATCAGAGTTTGCACTTGAGCCATAAAGTCCATAATCACGACAACAACGATAAGCAGCGAGGTCCCACCGAAGTAGAACGGCACTTTCATCGCGTCACGCATGAACTCCGGGATCAGGCAGATAAAAGTAATGTACAACGCACCAACCAGAGTCAGGCGAGTCATCACTTTATCGATATACTTCGCCGTTTGCTCTCCCGGACGAATTCCTGGTACAAATGCACCGGACTTCTTCAGGTTATCTGCTGTTTCACGCGGGTTGAAAACCAACGCCGTGTAGAAGAAACAGAAGAAGATGATTGCAGACGCATAGAGTAACACATAAAGCGGTTGCCCAGGCTGCAAATACAGCGAAATTGTTGTCAGCCAGTTCCAACCAGTACCACCCCCGAACCATGACGTGATGGTTGCCGGGAACAGTATAATACTGGAAGCGAAGATTGCCGGGATTACCCCCGCCATATTCACTTTCAGCGGTAAATGTGTGCTCTGTGCAGCATAGACACGACGACCCTGTTGACGTTTCGCGTAGTTTACCACAATGCGGCGTTGCCCACGTTCAACGAATACAACAAAGAAGGTCACTGCAAATACTAATACTGCAACCAACAGCAACAGGAGGAAGTGCAGGTCGCCTTGACGCGCTTGCTCGATAGTATGGGCGATGGCCGGCGGGAGTCCCGCAACGATACCGGCGAAGATAATGATCGAGATACCGTTACCGATACCGCGTTCAGTGATCTGTTCGCCGAGCCACATCAGGAACATAGTCCCTGTGACCAGACTAACAACAGCAGTGAAATAGAATGCAAAGCCTGGATTAATCACCAGGCCCTGCATACCAGGCATATTCGGCAGACCGGTAGCAATACCGATCGACTGGAATATCGCCAGCACCAGAGTACCGTAGCGGGTGTACTGGCTGATCTTACGACGACCAGACTCCCCTTCTTTCTTCAGTTCCGCCAGCGGTTGATAAACCACCGTCAGCAGCTGCACGATGATTGATGCCGAGATATACGGCATAATCCCCAATGCAAAGATAGAAGCACGGCTGAGAGCACCACCAGAGAACATGTTGAACATTTCAATGATGGTGCCTCGCTGTTGCTCAAGCAGTTTGGCAAGTACAGCGGCATCAATACCAGGGATCGGAATAAAAGAGCCAATACGGAACACTATCAGCGCACCGACCACAAACAGAAGTCTGCGTTTCAGTTCGCCAAGGCCACCTTTGGCACTTTGAAAATCTAATCCCGGTTGTTTAGCCATCTGCTACTTATTCCTCAATTTTACCGCCAGCAGCTTCGATAGCAGCACGAGCACCTTTAGTCACACGCAGGCCACGAACAGTTACCGGACGAGTTACCTCACCAGACAGGATCACTTTCGCGAACTCGATCTGGACACCGATAATGTTAGCCGCTTTCAGCGCGTTCAGGTCTACTACATCGCCTTCTACGTGAGCCAGATCGGAGAGACGGATCTCTGCGGTGATCATCGCTTTACGAGAAGTGAAGCCGAATTTCGGCAGACGACGGTACAGAGGCATCTGACCACCCTCGAAACCGCGACGTACGCCACCGCCAGAACGAGATTTCTGACCTTTGTGACCACGACCACCGGTTTTACCGAGGCCAGAACCGATACCACGACCCAGGCGTTTACCCGCCTTTTTGGAGCCTTCGGCCGGAGACAGAGTATTTAAACGCATCTCTTACTCCTCAACTTTAACCATGAAGGAAACCGCGTTGACCATACCACGAACAGCAGGAGTATCCTCGCGCTCTACGGTGTGACCAATACGACGCAGACCCAGGCCAAGCAGCGTTGCCTTGTGTTTCGGCAGACGACCGATTGCACTGCGGGTTTGAGTAATTTTAATAGTCTTTGCCATGGTTTATTTCCCCAGAATTTCTTCAACGGATTTACCACGCTTGGCAGCGACCATATCCGGGGACTTCATGTTTTCCAGACCGTCGATAGTTGCACGAACCACGTTAATCGGGTTAGTGGAACCATACGCTTTAGCCAGAACGTTACGAACCCCAGCGACTTCCAGAACGGCGCGCATTGCACCACCGGCGATGATACCGGTACCTTCGGAAGCCGGCTGCATGAATACACGAGAACCCGTGTGAGTACCCTTAACCGGGTGCTGCAGGGTGCCGTGGTTCAGCGCGACGTTAATCATATTGCGACGGGCTTTTTCCATCGCTTTCTGGATCGCTGCTGGAACTTCACGCGCTTTACCGTAACCAAAACCAACGCGACCGTTACCATCGCCAACTACAGTCAGAGCTGTGAAGGAGAAAATACGACCACCTTTAACGGTTTTAGATACGCGGTTTACCGCGATCAGCTTTTCCTGCAGTTCGCCAGCTTGTTTTTCGATGTGAGCCATCTTACACCTCTACCTTAGAACTGAAGGCCAGCTTCACGGGCAGCATCTGCCAGTGCCTGGACACGACCATGATATTGGAACCCGGAACGGTCAAAGGAAACATCTTTGATGCCTTTTTCCAGAGCGCGTTCAGCGACAGCTTTACCCACAGCTGCAGCAGCGTCTTTGTTACCGGTGTACTTCAGTTGTTCAGCGATAGCTTTTTCTACAGTAGAAGCAGCTACCAGAACTTCAGAACCATTCGGTGCAATTACCTGTGCGTAAATGTGACGCGGGGTACGATGTACCACCAGGCGAGTTGCGCCCAGCTCCTGGAGCTTGCGGCGTGCGCGGGTCGCACGACGGATACGAGCAGATTTCTTATCCATAGTGTTACCTTACTTCTTCTTAGCCTCTTTGGTACGCACGACTTCGTCGGCGTAACGAACACCCTTGCCTTTGTAAGGCTCAGGACGACGGTAGGCGCGCAGATCTGCTGCAACCTGGCCGATCACCTGCTTATCAGCGCCTTTCAGCACGATTTCAGTCTGAGTCGGACATTCTGCAGTGATACCCGCAGGCAGCTGATGATCAACCGGGTGAGAGAAACCTAAAGCCAGGTTTACTACATTCCCTTTGACCGCTGCACGATAACCTACACCAACCAGCTGCAGCTTCTTAGTGAAGCCTTCGGTAACACCGATAACCATTGAGTTCAGCAGGGCACGCGCGGTACCAGCCTGAGCCCAACCGTCTGCGTAACCATCACGCGGACCGAAGGTCAGTGCATTATCTGCATGTTTAACTTCAACAGCATCGTTGAGAGTACGAGTCAGCTCGCCGTTTTTACCTTTGATCGTAATAACCTGACCGTTGATTTTTACATCAACGCCGGCAGGAACAACGACCGGTGCTTTAGCAACACGAGACATTTTTTCCTCCGATTAGGCTACGTAGCAGATAATTTCGCCACCAAGACCAGCCTGGCGCGCTGCACGATCAGTCATAACACCTTTAGAGGTAGAAACAACTGCGATACCCAGACCGGCCATAACTTTCGGCAGCTCATCTTTTTTCTTATAGATGCGCAGACCTGGGCGGCTGACACGCTGAATGCTTTCTACAACAGCTTTACCCTGGAAATACTTAAGAGTCAGTTCCAGTTCCGGCTTGGTGTCGCCTTCAACTTTAAAATCTTCGATAAAACCTTCTTCCTTCAGCACGTTGGCGATTGCCACTTTCAGCTTGGAGGAAGGCATGGTGACCGCAGCTTTGTTCGCGGCCTGACCGTTACGGATACGGGTCAGCATATCCGCGATCGGATCTTGCATGCTCATCTGTCTTTACTCCCGTGATTCAATTGGTGACAATTACCAGCTAGCCTTTTTCAGACCCGGGATTTCACCGCGCATAGCGGCTTCACGGACCTTAATACGGCTCAACCCGAACTTCCGCAGGAAACCATGCGGACGACCTGTTTGACGGCAGCGGTTACGCTGACGAGACGGGCTGGAATCACGCGGCAGAGTCTGCAGCTTGAGAACGGCATTCCAACGATCTTCGTCGGTTGCGTTCACATCAGAGATGATAGCTTTCAGTTCAGCGCGTTTAGCGAAGAATTTATCAGCTAAAGCCACGCGCTTTACTTCGCGTGCTTTCATTGATTGCTTAGCCATTAAGTAACCCTACCTTACTTGCGGAACGGGAAGTCAAAGGCAGCCAGCAGAGCACGGCCTTCTTCGTCAGATTTCGCAGTAGTGGTAATGGTAATATCCAAACCACGAACGCGGTCGACTTTATCGTAGTCGATTTCTGGGAAGATGATCTGCTCACGGACACCCATGCTGTAGTTGCCACGACCGTCGAAAGACTTAGCGGACAGGCCGCGGAAGTCACGAATACGCGGTACAGCAATAGTGATCAGGCGCTCAAAGAACTCCCACATGCGTTCGCCACGCAGAGTTACTTTACAGCCGATCGGATAGCCCTGACGGATTTTGAAGCCTGCAACTGATTTGCGTGCTTTGGTGATCAGCGGTTTTTGACCGGAGATTGCTGCCAGGTCAGCTGCTGCGTTATCCAGCAGTTTCTTGTCAGCGATCGCTTCACCAACACCCATGTTCAGGGTGATCTTCTCGACCCGAGGGACTTGCATGACAGAATTGTAGTTAAACTCAGTCATGAGTTTCTTAACTACTTCGTCTTTGTAGTAATCATGCAGTTTCGCCATCGTACTACTCCAAATTACTTGATAGTTTCGCTGTTAGACTTGAAGAAACGGACTTTTTTGCCGTCTTCGAATCTAAAGCCTACACGGTCAGCCTTGCCGGTTGCCGCATTGAAGATTGCAACGTTAGAAACCTGAATTGCAGCTTCTTTTTCAACGATGCCGCCTGGTTGGTTCAGAGCCGGAACCGGCTTCTGGTGTTTCTTAACCAGGTTGATACCTTCAACAATGACCTTGCCGGAAGACAGGACATTCTTAACTTTACCGCGCTTACCTTTATCTTTACCGGTTAACACGATAACTTCGTCATCACGACGGATTTTCGCTGCCATGATTCGCTCCTTAGAGTACTTCTGGTGCCAGAGAGATAATTTTCATGAACTTCTCGGTACGAAGTTCACGAGTTACCGGCCCAAAAATACGCGTACCGATAGGCTGCTCGCTGTTATTGTTCAGAATAACGCATGCATTACCATCGAAGCGAATGACAGAACCGTCCGGGCGACGAACACCCTTCTTGGTGCGCACCACTACCGCCTTCAGCACATCACCTTTTTTGACCTTACCACGCGGAATTGCTTCTTTGATGGTGATCTTGATGATGTCGCCTACGCCTGCGTAGCGACGGTGCGAGCCACCCAGAACCTTGATACACATTACGCGACGTGCACCGGAGTTGTCGGCGACGTTCAGCATAGTCTGTTCTTGGATCATTTTAGTGCTCCGCTAATGTCAACTACTACTGAGACCCGAAAATTAGGGTCGTTAAAAAGCCCCATATCGAGGGCGCGGCATTATAACACCACAAACCAGATATGGGTAGAAAAAATAAACGGCTCATCGCTGAGCCGTTTATCCGTATCGAGAATGCGTACTCTATTACAGAACCGCTTTCTCTACAACGCGAACCAGCGTCCAGGACTTAGTCTTGGACAGCGGACGGCACTCGCGGATTTCAACCTTGTCGCCGATACCGCATTCGTTGTTCTCGTCATGTACGTGCAGTTTGGTCGTACGTTTGATGAATTTGCCGTAAACCGGGTGTTTCACCATACGTTCGATAGCAACAACAATGGATTTCTCCATTTTGTCGCTAACTACGCGACCTTGCAGAGTACGGATTTTATCGGTCATTACGCACCCGCCTTCTGAGTCAGTAAAGTCTTAACGCGTGCAACATCACGACGCACTTGCTTCAGCAGATGAGTCTGTTGCAGCTGGCCACTTGCAGCCTGCATGCGCAGGTTGAACTGCTCACGCAGCAGGTTCAGCAGCTCAGCGTTCAGCTCTTCAACGCTTTTTTCACGCAGCTCTTTTGCTTTCATTACATCACCGTCTTAGTTACAAAGGTGGTTTTGATCGGCAGTTTCGCTGCTGCCAGGCCGAATGCTTCACGGGCCAGCTCTTCCGGTACACCGTCCATTTCATACAGGACTTTACCCGGCTGAATCAAGGCAACCCAGTACTCCACGTTACCTTTACCTTTACCCATACGAACTTCCAGCGGCTTCTCGGTGATCGGTTTGTCCGGGAATACACGGATCCAGATCTTACCTTGACGCTTAACTGCACGGGTCATAGCACGACGTGCTGCTTCGATCTGACGTGCAGTCAGACGACCACGGCCAACAGCTTTCAGACCGAAAGTGCCGAAGCTAACATCCGTACCCTGCGCCAGACCACGGTTGCGGCCTTTGTGCACTTTACGGAATTTTGTACGCTTTGGTTGTAACATCAGCGACGCTCCTTATTTACGGCCTTTACGCTGCTGCTTTTTAGGTTGAGCAGCCGGTTCCGGTTGTTCAACAGCAGCCATACCACCCAGGATCTCACCTTTGAAGATCCATACCTTAACGCCGATTACACCGTAAGTGGTGTGCGCTTCAGAGGTGTTGTAGTCGATGTCAGCACGCAGAGTGTGCAGCGGTACGCGACCTTCACGGTACCATTCGGTACGTGCGATTTCCGCGCCGCCCAGACGGCCGCTAACTTCAACTTTGATACCTTTAGCGCCCAGACGCATTGCGTTCTGTACAGCACGCTTCATCGCACGACGGAACATAACGCGACGTTCCAGCTGAGAAGTGATGCTGTCAGCAACCAGTTTTGCGTCCAGTTCAGGTTTACGAACTTCGGCGATATTGATCTGTGCAGGTACGCCAGCGATATCCGCTACGACCTTGCGCAGTTTTTCTACGTCTTCGCCTTTCTTACCGATAACGATACCCGGGCGAGCGGTGTGAATGGTCACACGGATGCTCTTAGCCGGACGCTCGATAACGATGCGAGATACAGACGCTTTAGCCAGTTCTTTAGTCAGGAACTGACGTACTTTAAAATCGCTGTCCAGGTTGTCAGCGAATTCTTTGGTGTTCGCGAACCAGGTAGAGTTCCATGGTTTGACAATACCCAGGCGAATACCATTAGGATGTACTTTCTGACCCATTGCTAGTCTCCAGAGTCTCAGCGATCGGACACAACCACAGTGATGTGGCTGGTGCGCTTCAGGATGCGATCTGCACGACCTTTAGCACGCGGCATAATGCGCTTCATGCTCGGGCCTTCGTCTACGAAAATTTTCGCAACTTTCAGATCATCAATGTCAGCGCCATCGTTGTGTTCAGCGTTAGCAATGGCAGATTCCAGTACCTTCTTGACCAGTACAGCAGCTTTTTTGTTGGTGTAGGTCAGAATATCCAGGGCCTGCGACACTTTCTTACCGCGAATCAGGTCAGCTACAAGGCGAACCTTCTGAGCAGAAGAACGAGCATGGCGATGTTGAGCTAAAGTTTCCATCTCTTCCTCCTACCTTATTTCTTCTTCGCTTTTTTATCAGCAGCGTGGCCGCGATAAGTACGAGTCGGTGCGAATTCACCCAGTTTGTGACCGACCATTTCATCGGAAACAAATACTGGAACGTGCTGACGACCATTATGGACAGCGATGGTCAAACCGATCATGTTAGGAAAGATCGTTGAACGACGGGACCAAGTGCGCAGGGGCTTCTTGTCTCCGCTTTCCACCGCTTTCTCTACCTTCTTCAGCAAGTGCAGGTCAATAAAAGGACCTTTCTTGAGAGAACGTGGCATGGCTTATCCTCTAAAATTATTTGCTACGGCGACGTACGATGAATTTATCAGTACGCTTGTTGCTGCGGGTCTTCTTACCTTTGGTCTGCAGGCCCCACGGGGATACCGGGTGCTTACCAAAGTTACGACCTTCACCACCACCATGTGGGTGGTCTACTGGGTTCATCGCAGTACCGCGAACGGTAGGACGAACACCACGCCAGCGTGCAGCACCTGCTTTACCCAGAACGCGCAGCATATGCTCAGCATTGCCAACTTCGCCCAGAGTAGCGCGGCAGTCTGCTTCGACTTTACGCATTTCACCAGAACGCAGACGCAGGGTGACATAAGCACCGTCGCGAGCAACGATCTGAACGTAAGTACCAGCGGAACGAGCCAGCTGACCGCCTTTACCTGGTTTCATTTCTACGTTATGAACGGTAGAACCAACCGGGATATTGCGCATCGGCAGGGTGTTGCCTGCTTTGATTGCAGCATCAACGCCAGACTGAATCTGGTCGCCAGCTTTCAGGCCTTTCGGGGCCAGGATGTAACGGCGCTCGCCGTCTTTGTACAGAACCAGCGCGATGTTCGCGGAGCGGTTCGGATCGTACTCAAGACGTTCAACAACTGCCGGGATACCATCTTTGTTGCGTTTGAAGTCAACAATACGGTAAGCCTGCTTGTGGCCACCACCGATATGACGGGTGGTGATACGGCCATTGTTGTTACGACCACCGGATTTGCTGTTTTTTTCCAGCAACGGAGCAAAAGGTTTGCCCTTGTGCAGCTCTGGGTTAACCACTTTAACGACGTGGCGACGACCCGGAGATGTCGGTTTACATTTAACAACTGCCATTGTATTACTCCTCCGACTTACTCAGCGCCGCCAACGAAGTCCAGATTCTGGCCTTCTTTCAGGGTGACGTAAGCTTTTTTCCAGTCGCTACGACGACCGATACGCTGTCCGTGACGTTTAACTTTCCCTTTAACAACCAGGGTGTTAACGACTTCGACTTCGACTTCAAACAGTTTCTGCACAGCAGCTTTGATTTCTGCTTTGGTCGCGTCTTTAGCAACTTTGAGAACGATGGTGTTTGTTTTTTCCATCGCAGTAGACGCTTTTTCAGAAACGTGCGGTGCGCGCAGCACCTTCAGCAGACGTTCTTCACGAATCATGCCAGCATCTCCTCAACTTGCTTAACAGCATCAGCAGTCATTACGACTTTGTCGAAGGCGATCAGGCTAACCGGGTCGATACCGTTCGCATCACGTACGTCAACCTTGTGCAGGTTACGTGCGGCCAGGAACAGGTTCTCGTCCAGCTCACCGGTGATGATCAGCACATCTTCCAGAGCCATGTCTTTCAGTTTCTGTGCCAGCAGCTTAGTTTTCGGCGCTTCAACAGAGAACTTCTCGACAACGATCAGACGATCCTGACGTACCAGTTCGGACAGGATGCTTTTCAGCGCGCCGCGGTACATCTTCTTGTTAACTTTTTGACTGTGGTCCTGCGGACGAGCAGCAAAGGTCACGCCACCGGAACGCCAGATCGGGCTCTTGATAGAACCAGAACGCGCACGGCCGGTACCTTTCTGGCGCCACGGTTTTTTACCGGAGCCAGTGATTTCAGCACGAGTCTTCTGAGCACGAGTGCCCTGACGCGCACCAGCTGCATAAGCAACAACAACCTGGTGAACCAGCGCTTCGTTGAAATCACGACCGAAGGTAGTTTCGGAAACAGTCAGCGCGCTCTGCGCGTCTTTCAATACTAATTCCATTGCTATCTCCTCACGCCTTCACAGCTGGTTTAACGATCAGGTCGCTACCGGTCGCACCCGGGACAGCACCTTTAACCAGCAGCAGGTTGCGCTCAGCGTCAACACGTACTACGTCCAGGCTCTGAACGGTTACACGCTCATTACCCAGCTGACCTGCCATTTTCTTGCCTTTGAACACTTTGCCCGGAGTCTGGTTCTGACCGATAGAACCCGGAACGCGGTGGGACAAGGAGTTACCGTGAGTAGCGTCCTGGGTACGGAAGTTCCAGCGCTTAACGGTACCAGCAAAACCTTTACCTTTAGAGGTACCGGTTACGTCAACTTTTTTAACGTCAGCAAACAGTTCAACGCTAATGTTCTGACCTACGGTGAATTCTTCGCCGTCAGCCAGACGGAATTCCCACAGACCACGGCCAGCTTCAACGCCAGCTTTAGCGAAGTGACCCGCTTCCGGCTTGGTTACACGGTTAGCTTTTTTAGCACCGGTGGTAACCTGGATTGCGCGGTAGCCATCGTTAGCCAGGTCTTTAACCTGAGTAACACGGTTTGCTTCAACTTCGATTACGGTTACTGGGATAGAAACGCCATCTTCAGTGAAGATGCGGGTCATGCCCACTTTTTTACCGACTAAACCAATCATTGTTTCAACCTCTCAATCGCTCGATGACCTGATTAACCCAGGCTGATCTGCACGTCTACACCGGCAGCCAGATCCAGACGCATCAGAGCATCAACGGTTTTTTCAGTTGGCTCAACGATGTCAACCAGACGCTTGTGAGTGCGAATTTCGTACTGGTCACGCGCGTCTTTGTTGACGTGCGGGGAGATCAGAACGGTAAAGCGCTCTTTGCGGGTCGGCAGCGGGATCGGACCACGGACTTGCGCACCAGTGCGCTTAGCAGTCTCGACGATTTCCGCGGTTGATTGATCGATCAGACGATGATCAAACGCTTTCAGGCGGATACGGATTCTTTGGTTCTGCATGAGACCAGAGCTCCAATTATTTTATAGACGAAATGATTACTCCTCATACCCATTACGATTGATGGGAGAGTGTAACCGTTCTTACATAGCCCCCCGATTGGGGACATTGTTTGATAACCCAACTGCGATTACCAGGGTTCATATTGAACCGGCCGTCAACTTTGACAGGCCCGCGCATTATACGCAAATTCTGGCGCTACGCAAGTGCTGTTTAGAAAATCATCACCAGGATTTGCGCACCTTCGCGCTAGCGAACGGTAACGGGTGACAACGCGGCAAATTAACGCGGATAGCGCCATCCATTCCAGGGAAGTCCCTTTTGCACTGAACGGGGACAATAAGCATAGTGAGACGATGTTCTTTGACGATTGCGGGGTTAACCATGCTCGCCGCCCTCCCCTTCTTGCTGTGCTATAGCGGATTGACCTTAGCCTTATGCCACCAGGACCTGCGTCACGGCCTGCTGCCCGACCGTTACACCTGTCCCCTGCTGTGGAGTGGTTTGCTTTTTTATCTCTGTCTGGCGCCGTACCAGCTTCATGATGCCGTCTGGGGGGCGATAGCCGGCTATCTCTGTTTGGCTGCGCTTTACTGGCTATATCGCGGGATCCGCGGCTATGAGGGATTGGGGTATGGGGATATCAAATATCTCGCCGCCCTCGGCGCCTGGCATGGCTGGCGATTGCTGCCGCAGCTGCTACTGGTGGCATCGCTGCTCGCCTGCGCGGTGTGGGCAGTATCAGGTTTGTACGCCAGGTACGGCGGGAGCAGTAAATGGAGGGGGAACAACCCGCTGCCGTTTGGGCCATTTCTGGCGGCCGCGGGTTTCTGGTGCGGGTGTCAGACGCTGGCTAGTCTGACACTTTGATCTGCGACTGCAGGTAATTTTGCAGACCGATTTTGCCGATCAGATCGAGTTCGGTTTCCAGCCAGTCGATATGGCCTTCTTCATCCGCCAGGATCTCAATCATCATATCGCGGCTGACGTAGTCATGGACGCTGTCGGCATAGGCGATCGCCTCGCGCAGGTTTTGCGCCCCCTCCAGCTCCAGTCTTAAATCGGACTGCAGCATCTCTTCCACATCTTCACCGATGCCAAGTTTGCCGAGATCCTGCAGATTCGGGATACCTTCGAGAAAAAGAATACGCTCGATGTATTTATCGGCGTGCTTCATTTCGTCGATGGATTCGTGGTACTCAATATCGTTGAGGCGCATCAGGCCCCAGTTTTTGAACATTCTCGCATGGAGAAAGTACTGATTAATTGCGACCAGCTCATTTCCCAATAATTTATTGAGATAACTTATGATTTTGACATCACCTTTCATTATATAGTCCCTCCGCTTCCACTCATTGAAGCGTAGTCCGGCCTATAGGGATGTCAAAAGAGAAGCGTGGACTTCAGGCGATTTCTTTGAATTCCGGCATGGTGGTTAATTCATCTTCCATAACTTCCCGCGCCGCGCGAACACACTTACCGCATTGATTTCCAACGGGAACAAACTTACGTAATTGCTGAAAAGATTGCGGTTGAAACTGGCGAACAACCTGGCGAATTTTTTTATCGCTGACGCCATTGCACAAACAAACGTACATATAAACTCCCGTTCAATTTATGCACAAATATTAAATGAGAATAGTTATGATTACAATAGACCATTTACTCATTATCCGCCGCAGCGCACGTTATGAATCGCCAGTAGCACCGCCCTTTTCGCTGAACGACGGACAGCAAAAAGGGCGCCGAAGCGCCCTTTTTTATTCAAAGCTAACGAATTAGCCCAGAACTTTAGCTACAACGCCCGCGCCAACGGTACGACCGCCTTCACGGATTGCGAAACGCAGACCATCGT
>NZ_JBEAJA010000030.1:0-26245 GCF_040064755.1 Klebsiella sp. GB_Kp056
CTTCAGGAATTGCCCGGCGGCGCTGCGCTTGCGCGGGCCTACAGATATCTGCGTAGCTGTTTGATATTGCAATTCTTCGTAGGCCGGGTAAGGCGAAAGCCGCCACCCGGCAGACATATGAGTACGATAACGAAAACAGGTTTGTCATCACCCGGAAGCCCTCTGAAAACGAGGGCTTTTTTTATGTCCACACGGTTACAGCCTGACACAATTCTTCATAATTAGATTGATAATAGAAATCATTATCTTTATCATTTCCGACCATTACGGATGAAGCCACTCCCCCCGTCTCTGCCATGTGTACAGACTGACATCGGGCGACCAGCCACATCGACGAGAAAACAGCGCGAGTCTACCGCCGACAGAGCGGCAGGCCGCCAGCGCGTGTGAGCAGCACCTTTTTTGTTTGTTTGGTTGTACACCTCATGGAGATTTGGAATGTTCAGGTTAAACCCTTTTATCCGGGCGGGATTGTCTGCGTCCGTCGTATCGTTGGCGTTTCCGGCCCTGGCCGATGTGAATGAAGAAACGCTGGTGGTGACCGCCTCGGCCACTGAACAGAGCGTCAAAGACGCACCGGCGAGCATCAGCGTCATCACCCAGCAGGATTTGCAGCGCAAGCCGGTGCAGAACCTGAAAGACGTACTGCGCGATGTGCCCGGGGTCCAGCTCACCAACGAAGGGGATAACCGCAAGGGCGTCAGCATTCGCGGTCTGAGCAGCAGCTATACCCTGATCCTTGTCGACGGGAAACGCGTCAACTCCCGGAACGCCGTCTTCCGCCACAATGACTTCGACCTGAACTGGATCCCGGTGGATGCCATCGAACGTATCGAGGTGGTGCGCGGCCCGATGTCCTCCCTGTACGGCTCCGATGCGCTCGGCGGCGTGGTCAACATTATTACCAAAAAAATCGGCCAGAAATGGACCGGGACGCTGAGCGCCGATACCACCATTCAGGAACACCGCGACCGCGGCGATACCTGGAACGGCCAGTTCTTCACCAGCGGCCCGCTGATCGACGGCGTGCTCGGGATGAAGGCCTACGGCAGCCTGGCGAAGCGCGCCAAGGACGATCCGCAGTCTTCCAGCAATGCCGCCGGCGAAACGCCGCGCATCGAGGGCTTCACCAGCCGCGATGGCAATGTTGAATTCGCCTGGACGCCGAGCGACAACCACGATTTCACCGCGGGCTATGGCTTTGACCGCCAGGATCGCGACTCCGATTCCCTTGACCGCAACCGCCTTGAGCGTGAGAACTACTCCCTGAGCCATAACGGACGCTGGGAGATGGGCAACAGCGAGCTCAAGTTCTACGGCGAAAAGGTGGATAATAAAAATCCAGGGCAGAACGGCACCATCACCTCGGAAAGCAATGCCATCGACGGCAAGTATGTCCTGCCGCTGGACATGATTAACCAGCTGGTGACCTTCGGCGGCGAATGGCGCCACGACAAGCTGAAAGATCCGGTCAACCTGAGCAGCGGCGGCCAGTCGACCTCCGCCAGCCAGTACGCCCTGTTTATTGAAGACGAATGGCGCATCATCGAGCCGCTGGCGCTGACCACCGGCATTCGTATGGACGACCATCAGACCTATGGCGATCACTGGAGCCCGCGCGCCTATCTGGTGTATAACGCCACCGATACCGTCACCGTCAAAGGCGGCTGGGCGACGGCGTTTAAAGCCCCGTCGCTGCTGCAGCTTAACCCCGACTGGACCACCAACTCCTGCCGCGGCTCGTGCAGTATCATCGGTAACCCGGATCTGAAGCCGGAAACCAGCGAAAGCTTCGAGCTTGGTCTCTACTATCGTGGGGAAGAGGGCTGGCTGCAGGATGTTGAAGGCAGCATCACCACCTTCCAGAATAATGTCGACGATATGATTGATGTTCTGCGCACCTCCAGCGCCAGCGAAGCGCCGGGCTACCCGAACTTTGTCGGCTGGAAAACCGTCAACGGTAAGCGCGTGCCGATCTTCCGCTATTTCAACGTCAACAAAGCGCGCATCAAAGGGGTGGAGACCGAGGTGAAGATCCCGTTCGGCGATGAGTGGAAGCTGACGGTGAACTACACCTACAACGATGGTCGCGATCTGAGCAACGGCGGCGACAAACCGCTGCAGACGCTGCCGTTCCATACCGCCAACGGCACGCTTGACTGGAAACCGCTGGACGACTGGTCCTTCTACGTGACGGCCAACTATACCGGCCAGCAGCGCGCGGTGAGCGCCACCGGCAAAACGCCGGGCGGCTATACCCTGTTTGACGTCGGCGCGGCGTGGCAGGTCACCAAAAACGTGAAACTGCGCTCCGGGGTGCAGAACGTGGGCGATAAAGATCTCAACCGGGACGACTACAGCTATACCGAAGAGGGCCGTCGCTACTTTATGGCCGTGGATTATCGCTTCTGATCGTTGGCGCTTAACGATGGCCTGCGCCGCGACGTGGAGTCGCGGCGCAGGTTGCGTTTAGTTAAAGAGATGCTGCGCGTGGAAACGCAGATGGTCTTCGATAAACGAGGCAATAAAGTAGTAGCTATGATCGTAACCGGGCTGGATGCGCAGCGTTAACGGCCAGGCCTTCTGCCGCGCGACCTCCGCCAGTACCGCGGGCTGCAGCTGTCCGGCGAGGAACGGATCGTTATCGCCCTGATCGATAAGCGTCGGCACCGCGTCCGCCGGCTGGCTGGCCTGCATCAGGGCGCAGCTGTCCCAGGCGCGCCATGTCGATTCATCGGCGCCGAGATAGGCGGTAAACGCTTTCTTGCCCCACGGCACCTGGGAGGGATTGACGATTGGCGCGAAGGCGGAGACGCTGGCGTAGCGGCCGGGATTGGTGAGCGCCATGATAAGCGCGCCGTGACCGCCCATCGAGTGGCCGCTGATGGCGCAGCGTTCGCCGACGGTAAACTCGCTGCGGATAAGCGCGGGCAGTTCGTCGCGCAGGTAATCGTACATCCGGTAGTGCGCCGACCACGGCGCCTCGGTGGCGTTCAGGTAGAAGCCAGCGCCTTGCCCCAGATCGTAACCGTCATCGTTGGCCACCTCGTCACCGCGCGGGCTGGTATCCGGCATCACCAGCGCGATGCCCAGCGCGGCGGCAATGCGCTGAGCGCCCGCCTTGGTGGTAAAGTTTTCATCGTTACAGGTCAGCCCGGACAGCCAGTACAGCACCGGCGGCGGCGTTTCACGCTCAGGCGGTAAAAAAATGCTGAACGTCATGGCACAGTTCAGGACAGGGGAGTGATGACGCCAGCGTTGTTGCCGGCCGTCAAAACAGCGATGCTCTTCAAGCAGTTCCATGCAAGGCTCCTCGGAAGGGATGTGCGCGTAAACGTTCATAATACAGATATTTCATTAGCCGGTGAGCAACTTTCACTTTCTCCTTTTGAGAACTTACTGCATCATTAATGCAACTTATAGCCAACATGCCGGTGTAGCGATGGCGCTTATGGATGCGTACAGCGGTTGGATCATTCCGGATTCGGCGATAGGGATTTGGCGTCGCGCCTGAGGCGTGGCTTCGCGCCTTAATAAAAGGCAGCGCCAATTTCAATAATTATCGTTACGGCTACTGGATTCTGTGCGCCACCTCACGCACAATGAATACAAACTTTGCCCCCAGAAAAAGCAAAGAGCGCCACACCTGCAGGAGAAACCCAAATGTCATCACTGAGTAAAGAAGCCGTCCTCGTTCATGAAGCGCTGGTCGCTCGTGGGCTGGAGACGCCGATGCGTGCGCCAGTACAAGAAATTGATAACGAAACACGCAAGCGTTTGATTACCGGTCATATGACCGAGATTATGCAACTGCTGAATCTGGATCTGAGTGATGACAGTCTGATGGAGACCCCGCATCGCATCGCCAAAATGTATGTCGATGAGATCTTCTCCGGACTGGATTACTCCCGTTTCCCGAAAATCACCGTCATTGAAAACAAAATGAAGGTCGATGAAATGGTCACCGTGCGCGATATCACCCTGACCAGCACCTGCGAACACCACTTTGTCACCATCGATGGTAAAGCGACGGTAGCCTATATCCCGAAAGATTCGGTGATCGGCCTGTCGAAAATCAACCGCATCGTGCAGTTCTTCGCCCAGCGCCCGCAGGTCCAGGAGCGTCTCACGCAGCAGATCCTGATCGCACTGCAGACGCTGCTCGGCACCAGCAACGTGGCGGTATCCATTGACGCGGTGCATTACTGCGTGAAAGCCCGCGGCATCCGCGACGCGACCAGCGCCACTACCACCACCTCCCTCGGTGGCCTGTTCAAATCCAGCCAGAATACCCGCCAGGAATTCCTGCGCGCAGTACGTCACCACAACTAAAACGGAGCAGGGTACATGGAGAGAAATGTCACGCTGGACTTTGTCCGCGGCGTCGCCATCCTCGGTATCCTGCTTCTCAATATCAGCGCCTTCGGCTTGCCGAAGGCCGCTTACCTCAATCCGGCCTGGTCAGGAAACGCGACCCTCAGCGACGCCTGGACCTGGGCGATCCTTGACCTGCTGGCGCAGGTGAAGTTTCTTACCCTGTTCGCGCTGCTGTTTGGCGCCGGTCTGCAGCTCCTGCTCCCCCGCGGTAAACGCTGGATCCAGTCGCGGCTGACCCTGCTGGCGCTGCTTGGTTTCATTCACGGTCTCTTCTTCTGGGATGGCGATATTCTGCTGGCCTACGCCCTGGTGGGGCTGGTGAGCTGGCGCATGGTGCGCGAGGCGCAGCATGTTAAATCGCTGTTTAACACCGGGGTGGTGCTCTACCTCACCGGCATTGCGGTGCTGGTCCTGCTGGGGATTATCTCGGGGACGGCCGCGAATCGATCCTGGGTACCGGACGCGGCCAATCTGCAGTATGAGCAGTACTGGAAGCTGCACGGCGGCATGGAGGCGGTCAGCAACCGGGCGGATATGCTGTCGGACAATCTGTTGGCGCTCGGCGCGCAGTATGGCTGGCAGCTGGCGGGGATGATGCTGATAGGCGCGGCGCTGATGCGCAGCGGCTGGCTGAAAGGGCAGTTCAGCCAGCGTCACTATCGGCGCACCGGCGCGCTGCTGGTGCTAGCCGGGATGGCGGTGAATGTGCCGGCTATTGTCGCCCAATGGTATCTGGCCTGGGACTATCGCTGGTGCGCGTTTTTACTGCAGGCGCCGCGTGAACTGAGCGCTCCGCTGCAGGCTATCGGCTATGCCTCGCTGGCCTGGGGCTACTGGCCGCAGCTCTGCCGTTTCCGCCTGGTGGGGGCTATCGCCTGCGTCGGACGCATGGCGCTGAGCAACTACCTGCTGCAGACCCTGATCTGCACCACCCTGTTTTATCATCTCGGGCTGTTTATGCGCTTCGATCGTCTGCAGCTGCTGGCCTTTGTTCCCCCCATCTGGGCCGTCAACCTCC
The DNA here is from genome assembly GCF_040064755.1 of Klebsiella sp. GB_Kp056. Taxonomy (NCBI): domain Bacteria; kingdom Pseudomonadati; phylum Pseudomonadota; class Gammaproteobacteria; order Enterobacterales; family Enterobacteriaceae; genus Klebsiella; species Klebsiella sp. GB_Kp056. Next base: position 5,396 of record NZ_JBEAJA010000030.1, read on the forward strand.
TCGTGTCATCACTCTGGCTGCGCCGCTTCCGCCAGGGGCCGGTGGAATGGCTGTGGCGTCAGTTAACCCTGCGTGCGTCAGGGACATCATTGAAAGACACATCCAGATAACGATCTCGATCACAATCATTAACAAAACGGATGTAAACGTTTCCAGCCGTGTGACCTCACTCACGTAGCGGACCGCGGGTCGCTGCCAGAATAGCCTCCTTGCTGAGCACAGGAGGTGAATGTGACGTGCTGTAATTCTCTTAAGGTCGCTGAGTATGATCACCATTCGTGATGTCGCCCGCCAGGCGGGCGTATCCGTGGCCACCGTGTCGCGGGTGCTGAACAATAGCGCGCTGGTGAGTCCGGATACGCGCGACGTGGTGATGAAAGCGGTGACCCAGCTGGGCTACCGGCCCAACGCCAACGCCCAGGCGCTGGCCACCCAGGTCAGCGATACCATCGGCGTGGTGGTGATGGACGTCTCCGATGCCTTCTTCGGCGCGCTGGTGAAAGCGGTGGATACCGTCGCCCAGCAGCATCATAAGTATGTGCTGATCGGCAACAGCTATCACGAGGCGGAAAAAGAGCGCCATGCCATCGAGGTACTGATCCGCCAGCGCTGCTCGGCGCTGATCGTCCATTCTAAAGCGCTCAGCGATGCTGAACTGAGCGACTTTATGCAACATATCCCGGGGATGGTGCTGATCAACCGCATCGTGCCGGGCTTTGCCCATCGCTGCGTCGGCCTCGACAACGTTAGCGGCGCGCTGATGGCTACGCGCATGCTGCTCAATCACGGCCACCAGCGCATCGGTTATCTCTCCTCAAATCACGGCATTGAAGACGACGATATGCGCCGGGAAGGGTGGAGCAAAGCGCTGCAGGAGCAGGGCATCATCGCCCCGGACAGCTGGGTCGGCTCCGGCTCCCCGGACATGCAGGGCGGCGAAGCGGCGATGGTCGAACTGCTGGGGCGGAATCTCGGCCTCACTGCGGTGTTCGCCTATAACGACAGCATGGCGGCCGGCGCGCTGACCACGCTGAAGGACAACGGCATTGTCGTGCCGCAGCATCTGTCGCTGATTGGCTTTGATGATATTCCTATTTCCCGTTACACCGATCCTCAGCTGACCACCGTGCGCTATCCGGTAATGTCGATGGCGAAGCTGGCCACTGAGCTGGCGCTGCTGGGGGCGGCCGGCAAGCTGGATCGCGAGGCGACGCACTGCTTTATGCCCACCCTGGTGCGCCGTCACTCCGTTGCCCAGCGGCAAACTGTGGGGCCGATCACTAACTGAAGCGGCGGCGGGATGTAACCGCTTTCAATTTGTGAGTAAATTCACAGTATATTAACATTCACCTGATTATGATGGCAGCGTTTACCAGTCTGAACCGCGAGGTGATGGGAAATCCTCACTTTCTTCAGTAGGAACAAGGCGTTAAACGAGTATTAGAGTCGTATTTTTCTGGAGCGTTACCCGACACGGAAGACCGAATTTTCGTCGTGAAATGCGTTGTGCGGTAACACTAATGCAACAAATCCCGCCCGCACTTTTTCACAAAAATGACCCTGCATAATAAAACCGGAGATTCCATGAATAAGAAGGTGTTTACCCTCTCTGCTGTAATGGCTGGTCTGTTATTTGGCGCCGCAGCACACGCAGCAGATACCCGTATCGGCGTGACGATTTATAAATATGACGACAACTTTATGTCGGTGGTGCGTAAGGCGATTGAAAAAGATGGCAAATCCGCGCCTGACGTCCAGCTGCTGATGAATGACTCGCAGAACGACCAGTCGAAACAAAACGATCAGATTGACGTGCTGCTGGCGAAAGGCGTGAAAGCCCTGGCGATCAACCTGGTTGACCCGGCTGCGGCGGGAACGGTCATCGAAAAAGCGCGCGGGCAGAACATTCCGGTGGTGTTCTTCAACAAAGAGCCTTCCCGTAAAGCGCTGGATAGCTATGACAAAGCTTATTACGTCGGTACCGACTCGAAAGAGTCCGGGATTATTCAGGGCGATCTGATCGCCAAGCACTGGAAAGCCAACCCGAACTGGGATCTGAATAAAGACGGCCAGATCCAGTACGTCCTGCTGAAAGGCGAGCCGGGCCATCCGGATGCGGAAGCGCGTACCACCTACGTTATCAAAGAGCTGAATGATAAAGGCCTGAAGACCCAGCAGCTGCAGATGGACACCGCCATGTGGGATACCGCCCAGGCGAAAGACAAAATGGACGCCTGGCTCTCCGGCCCGAATGCGAACAAGATTGAAGTGGTGATCGCTAACAACGACGCCATGGCGATGGGCGCGGTTGAAGCGCTGAAAGCGCACAACAAGAGCAGCATTCCGGTGTTCGGCGTGGATGCGCTGCCGGAAGCCCTGGCGCTGGTGAAATCCGGCGCGATGGCCGGTACCGTGCTGAACGATGCTAACAACCAGGCGAAAGCGACCTTCGATCTGGCGAAAAACCTGGCCGACGGAAAAGACGCTGCGGCAGGCACCAACTGGAAAATTGACAACAAGATTGTTCGCGTCCCCTATGTGGGCGTCGATAAAGACAACCTGAGCCAGTTTACCGGCAAATAATCGTGATGTGAGTTGCGGGCGTGGGTTATCCACGCCCGATTATTCCTGATACAGAACCAGACTCCTGCTGGCGTTATTGCGCCGGACGGGGCGTGCATGAACGCAGCCAGGTATAACTATGGTCAGCAATAATAGCGAACGGTCAGGCGAATATTTGTTGGAGATGAGCAACATCAACAAATCGTTTCCTGGCGTCAAGGCTCTTGATAACGTCAACCTGAAGGTTCGTCCGCACTCCATTCATGCGTTAATGGGTGAGAACGGCGCCGGTAAATCGACATTATTAAAATGCCTTTTTGGGATCTATCAAAAAGATTCCGGCAGCATTCTTTTTCAGGGAAAAGAGATCGATTTCCATTCGGCGAAAGAAGCCCTGGAAAACGGTATTTCGATGGTACATCAGGAATTAAACCTGGTCTTACAGCGTTCGGTCATGGACAACATGTGGCTCGGGCGTTATCCCACTAAAGGTATGTTTGTCGATCAGGACAAAATGTACCGGGACACCAAGGCCATATTTGATGAGCTGGATATTGATATCGACCCGCGCGCCCGCGTCGGTACCTTATCGGTATCCCAGATGCAGATGATTGAGATCGCGAAGGCGTTTTCCTATGACGCCAAAATCGTCATCATGGACGAGCCGACGTCGTCGCTGACGGAAAAAGAGGTCAACCATCTGTTTAAGATCATCCGCAAGCTGAAAGATCGCGGCTGCGGTATCGTCTATATCTCGCACAAAATGGAAGAGATTTTCCAGCTGTGCGATGAAATTACCATCCTTCGCGACGGCCAGTGGATCGCCACTCAGCCGCTGGAAGGGCTGGATATGGACAAGATCATCGCCATGATGGTCGGGCGTTCGCTCAACCAGCGCTTTCCGGATCGCGAAAACACCCCGGGAGAAGTGATCCTCCAGGTGCGCAATCTTACCTCCCTGCGCCAGCCGTCCATTCGCGATGTCTCCTTCGATCTGCATAAGGGCGAAATTCTCGGTATCGCCGGTCTGGTGGGCGCGAAGCGGACCGACATCGTGGAGACCCTGTTCGGGATCCGTGAGAAGGCCAGCGGCACCATCACCCTGCACGGGAAGAAGATCAACAACCACAGCGCCAATGAGGCGATTAACCACGGTTTTGCGCTGGTGACCGAGGAGCGGCGCTCCACCGGGATTTACGCCTATCTGGATATCGGTTTTAACTCGCTGATCTCCAATATTAAGAAATATAAAAACAGCCTCGGCTTGCTGGATAACTCGCGGATGAAGAGCGATACCCAATGGGTCATTGACTCTATGCGCGTTAAAACCCCCGGCCAGCATACGCAGATTGGTTCGCTTTCCGGTGGTAACCAGCAAAAGGTCATTATTGGCCGCTGGCTGCTGACCCAGCCGGAGATCCTGATGCTGGACGAGCCGACGCGCGGTATCGACGTCGGCGCCAAATTCGAGATCTATCAGTTGATTGCCGAGCTGGCTAAAAAAGATAAAGGGATCATTATTATTTCCTCCGAAATGCCGGAACTGCTGGGGATTACCGACCGCATTCTGGTGATGAGCAACGGCCTGGTCGCGGGCATTGTTGAGACTAAAACCACCACGCAAAACGAAATACTGCGTCTTGCGTCATTGCACCTTTAAGATCAGGGGCTTCACATGAGTGCGTTAAATAAAAAGAGTTTTCTCACTTACCTGAAAGAGGGTGGGATATATGTCGTCCTTCTGGTCCTGTTGGCCATTATTATTTTCCAGGATCCGACATTTTTAAGTCTGCTCAACCTGAGTAATATTCTGACCCAGTCCTCGGTGCGTATTATTATTGCCCTCGGGGTGGCCGGACTGATCGTCACGCAGGGCACCGACCTCTCCGCCGGCCGTCAGGTGGGACTGGCGGCGGTGATTGCCGCGACCATGCTGCAGGCGGTGGATAATGCCAACAAGGTGTTCCCGGATATGGCGACCATGCCGATCCCGCTGGTCATCCTGCTGGTATGCGCCATCGGGGCGGTCATCGGCCTGATTAACGGGATCGTCATTGCCTATCTGAACGTGACGCCGTTTATTACCACCCTTGGGACCATGATCATCGTCTACGGCATTAACTCGCTGTACTACGACTTCGTGGGCGCGTCGCCGATCTCCGGCTTCGACAGCCATTTCTCCCATTTCGCGCAGGGGTTTGTGGCGCTGGGCTCGTTCCGCCTGTCCTACATCACCTTCTACGCGCTGATTGCCGTCTTCTTTGTCTGGATCCTGTGGAACAAGACGCGCTTTGGCAAAAACATCTTCGCTATCGGCGGTAATCCGGAAGCGGCGAAGGTCTCCGGGGTCAACGTAGCGTTGAACCTGCTGATGATCTACGCCCTCTCCGGCGTGTTCTACGCCTTCGGCGGCCTGCTGGAAGCCGGTCGTATCGGCTCGGCGACCAATAACCTCGGCTTTATGTACGAACTGGACGCCATCGCCGCCTGCGTGGTGGGCGGCGTATCGTTCAGCGGCGGGGTAGGGACCGTATTCGGCGTGGTGACCGGGGTGATTATCTTCACCGTGATCAACTACGGCCTGACCTATATCGGCGTTAACCCTTACTGGCAGTACATCATTAAGGGGGCGATCATTATCTTCGCCGTGGCGCTGGATTCCCTGAAATACGCCCGTAAGAAGTAATTTTTGCCTGAGTAAAAACCCGCGCCTGGCGCGGGTTTTTTTATACCTGAAACGGATGCGTTGATGGAGGCTACTTTTCTTTCTGCAGCTCCAGTAGCTGCTCCGGGGTGACCGCCGGGTAGGACTGGGCGTCATCCGGCACGTCGTGCTGCTGCGCCGGAATCGGAATTAAAGGACCGAGGAAGCGCGGTTCCCGTTTGAAGATGTAGAGGTCCGCCAGCGCGCCGAAGCGGGCGCCGAATTCGCGCAGCCGCACGCTCCACATATCCTTCGGCGACGGCACCGCGTAGCACTGAGCCTGGATCCCCATATGCAGGGCGATAAACAGCGCCCGTTCGCAGTGGAAGCGTTGGGTGATGATAATGAAGTCGTTGGTGTCGAACACTTTGCGGGTGCGGACGATCGAGTCGAGCGTGCGGAAACCGGCATAGTCCAGCACGATATCCGCCGGATCGACGCCGCCTTTAATCAGGTCCCGGCGCATAGTCATCGGTTCATTGTAGCTTTGCAGGGCGTTATCCCCGCTCAGCAGCAGATAGTTGACCTTGCCGCTGTTGTAGGCGTTGAGCGCGCCCTGGATGCGGTAGCGGTAATACTGATTGATCACCCCGGTGCGGTAGTATTTAGCGGTGCCCAGCACCACGCCGACCTGGCGGTAGGGGAGGTCCTGCAGCTCGTCATAGATATAGGGCGCGGTTTTCCAGCTCATCCAGCGGTCAAGACCCAGCACGGTCAACAGCAGCAGGCCGAGCAGGACTAACAGGCTGTAGAACACACGCTTTAACATGAACTTGGCTCAATAATAGACAACGGAGTCTTCAGGCTACTTTACCCGCCGGGTAAGCGCAAGAAACCCGCGTTTAATTGCGGGGATTTTCAGCAATATGAGCCGATCGCCGATCCCAGACCGGGCAAGGCGTAGCCGCAACCTGTTCTCCGGCCCTCCGGGAACGTCTCAGCGACTTTGAGGCCGTCAGGTCGGCAGTTTCAGCAGCCATAGCGATCTTCAGCTCGCAATGGCGCGAACGGTAGGTCGGGTAAGCGGAGCGCCACCCGACAACATAACGGCATAAAAGGTCGGCCGGATTAGACGAAACCGTCATCCGGCCATCTGCTCAGGCGCGCAGGCTGATTAACCTAACAGCACGCGCTCGATATTGTGGCAGCCCAGCGCCTTCAGGGTGGCGACGGTGGCGTCCCACTGAATCAGCGCCGCATCGGCTTTCTCCGCCAGGATCGCCCGCTGGATGTCCGGATAATCATAGCCGTTGAGGCTGAGGAGATTCAGCGCCCCCTGCAGCGGCGGCAGCGTCGGGTTGAACGCCGCGTTTTCCGCATAGCTGCCGCTGAAAAGGGTGCCATCTTTCAGCTCCAGCGCTACGCCGGAAGGCGAGTGGCTGTACGGCGCGTGGCAGCGGTTAGCGGCCTCAATCGCCGCCTGGGACAGGGCATCGCCGCTGACCGGGAAGCCGTGGTTCTGGTGGTCCATCAGCAGGGTTTTGATCTCCAGGTCTTTCGGGCCGAAGGCATCCGGCAGATAGTGCTGCAGCGCATGGGCTTCGCGACCGGGCAGATGAATGCGCAGCGCCAGTCCGCTGTTCAGTTCGTTCATAAACTGACGGCAATGGCCGCACGGCGTGTAGTTCACCGTGATGGCGCGCAGGGAGGTTTCACCGCGCAGCCAGGCGTGGCTAATGGCGCTCTGCTCCGCATGGACGGTCTGCTGCATGGTGGCGCCGAGAAACTCCATGTTGCCGCCAAAGTACCAGCGGCCGCTGACGCCGCGGGCGATAGCCCCGACGTTAAAGTGGGAAAGGTCGGCGCGCGCGCAGGCGGCGGCCAGCGGCAGTAGCGCAAAGGCCAGCGCGTCTTCGTCCAGACCTGTCGCCTGTTGCAGCGTCGCCACCTGATCGGCTTCGAGCAGCGCCGGGAAGTGCGGGTCGGCGAGCATCGGGGCGATGGCCGCCTGCAGGTCTGCTGCCAGAGTCGTCAAAGCAGCTTGAAAACGTGAGTGCATAGCGTTGCCTCATAACAGTGTAATGGGAAACCAGTGTACGGGCGTCAAGGGGTTTCAAATGTGATTTACATCTCATTGCTAATGCAACTTTTAATCGTTGCATTAATAAATGTGATGTAAGTCACAATTCATCCCACTACCGCAAGGATCAGCGGGAATAAAAACGGCGCCATCAACGAAGTGATGATCCCGCACAGCACCAGCGCCAGCGAGCTGAACGCCCCTTCCTGATAGTCCAGTTCCGCACAGCGCGCGGTACCGAGGGCGTGCGAGGCGGTGCCCATCGACAGGCCGCGCGACGCTTTAGTGCGAATACGCATCAGGTTGAGCAGGGTATGGCCGAATACCGCGCCAAGGATGCCGACAAAAATCACGCACACGGCGCTGATGGCCGGGATGCCGCCGATACTGCCGCTCACCGCCATGGCAATCGGCGTGGTCACCGATTTGGGCAGAACAGAGGCGGCGATCTGCGGTGTGGCGCCCATCAGCAGGGCCACGGTGGTGCCAGTGATCATCGCCACGCAGCTGCCGATAAAGCAGATGGTGATGATCGATTTCCAGCGCGCGCGGATCTGGTGCAGCTGTTCATACAGCGGGAAAGCCAGCGCGACCACCGCTGGCTGCAGCAGATCGTTCAGGATCTTGCTGCCGGCAAAGTAACGCTCATAGGAGATCCCGGTCAGCAGCAGAAACGGGATTATCACTACCATCGCCACCAGCAGCGGGTTGAGTAGCGGGAACTTAAAGCGGGCCGCCAGTTTGCGGGCAAGGAAAAAGACGATCAGGGTTAGCGGCAGCGACCACCAGATTTCATGCATCATTTTTCTTTTCCTTTTGCCCAATCACTTTGCGTTCGCCATGCACCAGGTGAGAGCTCCAGCTCACCACCACAAACACCACCAGCGTGCTGATGGCGCAGGAGATGACGACCGGCCCCAGCTGGGCGCGCAGCAGATCCCAGTACTGCATCACGCCGACGCCGATCGGCACGAACAGCAGCGCCATATAGCGGATCAGGATATTGCAGCCGGGGTTGACCCACTGCGGCGGCATAATTTGCAGCGCCAGCAGAACGAAGAGGATCAGCATGCCGATGATGCTGCCGGGGATGGTGATGGGCAGCAGCCCGGCGATAAATATTCCGGCGTATAAGCAGGCGTAAATCAGGACGAAAGCCCGCAGGTAGTGCCAGATAATAGTCAGCGATTTACTCATGGTAATAACCCTTGATGAAGTGCATTCATCATACAATTAATCCCTAAAATGTGCTACCGATCACATCATGAATTCTATGCATAGCGCTGATAGCGTACGGGAACAATAGCCTCTCCCGGCAGGACCTGACAGCTCGCAGCTTTGGGTATATCGGGTCCCACGCTACCTTTTTGGAAGAGAAGCGGCAAATGAAGGCGGTATGAGACGCCGCAGACTCCTGTAAAGCATAGAGATTATCTCCTCGCTTTGCCGCATTCGCCGAATGGGGAATGGCGTACGGCAGGCGGGACGCATTGAGCACTTTCAACCAACGCCCGGAGGCGCTACCATAGCGCCTCTTTTTTTTCCGGGTAACGATATGCGTGTACTACTGGCGCCGATGGAAGGCGTGCTCGATTCGCTGGTGCGCGAGCTGCTGACCGAAGTGAACGATTACGATCTGTGCATCACCGAGTTTCTGCGGGTGGTGGATCAACTGCTGCCGGTTAAATCGTTCTACAGGCTGTGCCCGGAGCTGCATTATCAAAGCCGCACCCCGTCCGGTACCCGCGTGCGCGTCCAGCTGCTGGGGCAATATCCCGAGTGGCTGGCGGAAAACGCCGCCCGCGCGGTGGCGCTGGGCTCGTGGGGCGTCGATTTAAACTGCGGCTGTCCGTCGAAGCTGGTGAACGGCAGCGGCGGCGGGGCGACGCTGCTGAAAGACCCGGAGCTTATCTATCGCGGCGCGAAGGCGATGCGCGAGGCGGTGCCCGGTCATCTGCCGGTGACAGTGAAAGTTCGTCTCGGCTGGGACAGCGGCGAACGGCGCTTTGAAATCGCCGACGCGGTGCAGCAGGCGGGGGCCAGCGAGCTGGTGGTCCACGGCCGCACCAAAGAAGATGGCTACAAAGCGGAGCGCATCAACTGGCAGGCCATCGGCGAGATCCGCCAGCGCCTGACCATTCCGGTAGTCGCCAACGGCGAAATCTGGGACTGGCAAAGCGCTCAGGACTGTATGGCCGTCACCGGCTGCGATTCGGTGATGATTGGCCGCGGGGCGCTCAACGTACCGAACCTCAGCCGGGTGATCAAATACAACGAACCGCGCATGCCGTGGCCGCAGGTGGTTCAGCTGTTGCAAAAATATACCCGTCTGGAAAAGCAGGGCGATACCGGCCTGTATCATGTGGCGAGAATTAAACAGTGGCTGGGCTATTTACGCAAGGAATATACCGAGGCGCTGACGCTGTTTAATGAAATTCGCGCCCTGCAAACCTCTGCTGAAATAGCGGCGGCGATCGCCCGCTATTAAGCGCCATATTGTTATTCGCTTCACATATTATTACTTGCCTGCCTATTGATGATAGGCATGAGTGAAATAAAGTGATAATGTGCGGTCAATCAATTCAGGATTGCTACTGAACGCAGGCAAAACCTAAGCACTTCCGTCATTCGTGGCGGCAAGTGCTTAGGTTTTTTTTTGGCCAAAATTTAACGGTGGGTAAATGATGACGTAAAACAAGAGATTGTCATTCATCTTTTCTCTGGCGCGGTCGCGGTTTTATTACCGGAGGAGGCCCCTTGCCATTCATTTTTTAAAAAAGAAAACAGGTAAATAAATAGCCTGGGGATCCCCTTTGTTTTTATTCAGTCACGGTGGAGATCACAATGTATAACAAAAAAATAAATCAGCTTTTTATCGGCGCGGCGCTGGCGGCGATGGCGCCCGTCGTGAACGCGGCGCAAACCCCGGCGTGGAACGGCAGCGTGCTGGGGTTTGAAGCCGGACAGCCAGGGCTGCTGGGCGATATGCTGGGCATTCGTCCAATCCTTGAAGAGAACGGCTTTCATTATAATCTCGGCTATCTTAACGAGATGGCCTACAACGCCGGCGGTGGTTATAACCACGATAAACATCTGGCCTATATTGACCAGGTGTCGTTGACCTTTACCCAGGATCTGGAGCGCTGGACCGGCATACCGGACGCCCGTCTCGAGGGCAACATCGTCAACCGCAACCACGATGATAACCTCACCACGAAACGGCTGCAGGATCCGCGGGTCAGCTTCAACGATCTGTCGCAGGAGAGCTGGGGCGGCGGGTCGATCACCCGTCTCGGCTGGCTGACCTTCGCCCGCAGCTTTGACGACCGTCGTCTGACCTGGCGCATCGGCATGATGAACAAGGTGCAAACCTTCGACCAGATCATTCCCTGCGATTTCCAGCTGCTGACCCAGTGCGGCGGCAAATCGGCCAACTCGCTGACCTGGAATAACTGGAACATCCACACCTGGGGCACCACCCTGGAGTACAAGCTGACGCCGACGGTCACCCTCAAAGGCGGGGTGATGGAGCAAAACCCGCAGGCCGCCTCGCGCAGCCATGCCTGGAGCTGGTCGACGAAGGGCAGCAAAGGCATTTTACTGCCGCTGGAGATCGAAACCCGTCCGCTGATGAATGGCCTGCCGGGGGCCTATAACCTCGGCGTGGTCTGGACTAACGCGCCGCAAAGCGACCTCTACAGCGGCAAATCCGGCGGCGCCGGGGCGACGGACCCGCAGGGCTACGCCGAGCACGACAGCACCTGGTTTATGTACGCCGGCCTGAACCAGCAGATTACCCGCCACGCCGACGATCCGCTGCGGGGAATGAGCGTCTCGCTGAGCGGCAGCCTCAGCGACCAGCGCAGCAACTATATCCACTCCGCCGTCGCCGCCTCGATGCGCTACCGCGGGCTGTTTGACGCCCGTCCGGAGGACTGGATCGGCTTCGGCCTGACGTGGATCGACATGAGCAGCCACTACGCGCGCAATCAGCGCTATATGAACCAACTCAGCGGTGCCGCCGACTATAACGATCCGGCCTGGCAGCCGGTGGCCGGCCACTCGCTGAACGGCGAACTCTATTATCGCTTCCGCCCGGTCTCCTGGCTGGAGCTGCAGCCGGGCCTGCAGTACTGGCACCGTCCGGGCGGCGTTGCGCAGACCCAGGACGCGTGGGTGGTGGAGTGGAAAACCGTCGTGACCTTCTGATAGTCGCGATCTTAATCACGTTTTTTCACTTGTCAGGTTGAGCGCGTAGCAGAAGTTGTTACAGTGCTGGCGTTGGATTGCAACTGCTGCGGCAGGCAAAACCTGATTACCTGGCGTTTCGTCGGGGGTCAGGTTTTTTTGTTTCTGGGGTCAATATGCAAATCGCCAAAGTACTCAATAACAATGTGGTGGTGGTTCTTGACGAACACCAGCGCGAACAGGTGGTGATGGGGCGAGGGCTGGCCTTTCAGAAACGCCCGGGCGACGCGCTGGACGACAGCAAAATTGAAAAAGTCTTCGCCTTACAAAGCGATGAACTGGTCGGCCGCTTAGGTGAACTGCTCAGTCAGATTCCGTTAGAAGTGATGACCACCTGCGATCGCATTATCGACCTGGCGCGCGGGCGGTTGGGCAAGTTACAGGAAAGTTTGTACATCACGTTAACGGATCACTGTCACTTTGCTATCGAGCGGCAGAAAAAGGGCATCGCACTGCGTAACGTGCTGCTGTGGGAGATCAAGCGGCTCTATCCGAAGGAGTTCGCGCTGGGCCAGGAGGCAAGGGCCATTATTGGCAAACGGCTCGGCGTGGCGCTGGCGGAGGATGAAGCCGGATTTATCGCCCTCCATCTGGTGACGGCGCAGCTCAACAGCGAAATGCCGGAGGTCATGCACGTGACCCGGGTGATGCAGGAGATCCTGCAGCTGGTGAAGTATCAGCTGCATCTGAACTACGACGAGGAGTCGCTGAGCTATCAGCGTTTCGTCACCCACCTGAAGTTTTTCGCCCAGCGGATGCTGACCCGCACGGTGGTGGAAGATGACGACGTCTCGCTGCACAGCGCGGTGAAAGACAACTACGCCAAAGCGTGGAAGTGCGCGGAAACGGTGGCGACGCATCTGCAAAAGCAGTATCAGCGGGCGCTGACCACCGAAGAAATTATGTTTCTTGCCATTCATATTGAACGGGTAAGAAAAGAGGGACGCTAAGTCTCCCGACAAAACTGGATTGTTACTGCATGATGCAGGCAAAACCTGAGCGCGACGCCTACCGGCGTGGTTCTCGGGTTTTTTTTATTTTTACTACTCAGTCGCCGGTTGTCTGCGGGCAGCGGCAGTAAGGAAAAGAGCATGGAATATAAAGCACTCGCGCAGGATATTCTCCGCCGCGTCGGCGGCAAAGAGAACATTGTGAGTCTGGTTCACTGTGCGACACGTCTGCGTTTTAAGCTGAAAGATAACGGCAAAGCCGATGCCGAAGGGCTGAAGGCCAACCCGGGCGTCATTATGGTGGTGGAGAGCGGCGGCCAGTTTCAGGTGGTGATTGGCAACCACGTTCACGACGTCTGGCTGGCGGTGCGTCAGGAGGCAGGGTTAAGCGACGACAGCGAACCGGTGGCGGAAAGCGTTGAAAAAGGGTCGCTGCTGGGGCAGATCATCGATGTCGTGTCGGGAATTTTCACGCCGTTTATCGGCGTGCTGGCGGCCTCCGGTATCCTGAAAGGGATGCTGGCGCTGGCGGTCGTCTGCGGTTGGCTGACCCCGCAACAGGGAACCTATAAAATCTGGTTTGCCGCCAGCGACGCGCTGTTCTTTTTCTTCCCGCTGTTTCTCGGCTACACCGCCGGTAAAAAATTTGGCGGTAACCCGTTTGTCTCGATGGTGATCGGCGGGGCGTTAACCCACCCGCTGATGATTCAGGCCTTTGAGGCCAGCCAGGCGCCGGGCGCGGCGGTGGAGCACTTTCTCGGCATCCCGGTAACCTTTATTAATTACAGCTCATCGGTGATCCCGATTATTCTCGCCTCATGGGTCTGCTGCTGGCTGGAGCGCAAGAGCAACGCGCTGCTGCCGTCATCGATGAAAAACTTTTTTACGCCGGCGATTTGTCTCGCCGTTGTGGTTCCACTGACGTTTCTGCTGATTGGCCCTCTGGCGACCTGGCTCAGTCATCTGTTGGCCCAGGGGTATCAGATTATCTACGCGGTGGCGCCGTGGCTGGCGGGAGCGGCGATGGGCGCGCTGTGGCAGGTTTGTGTGATCTTCGGCCTGCATTGGGGACTGATTCCGCTGATGATTAACAATCTGACGGTGCTTGGCCATGATTCCATGCTGCCCATGCTGCTGCCGGCCGTTATGGGGCAGGTCGGCGCGGTGCTGGGTATTTTGCTGAAAACCCGCGATGCCCGTCAGAAAGTACTGGCCGGTTCGGCATTTTCAGCGGGCATCTTCGGCATTACCGAGCCCGCTATCTATGGCTTAACATTGCCGCTGCGTCGGCCGTTTATCTTCGGCTGCGTGGCGGGCGCCATCGGCGGCGCTATTGTGGGTTTCAGTAACGCTAACGTCTATTCATTCGGCTTCGGGAACATTTTTACCGTGGCGCAAATGATCCCGCCCCAAGGGCTTGATAGCACCGTTTGGGGCGGCGTAGTGGGCATCTTCGCGGCGTTGATTATCTCCTGTGGCTTAACTTTCTTCGCCGGCCTGCCGCGCGCCAGCGCCGCGCCGGGCGCCGTGGCGGTAGCGCCGGTCTCGGCAAACGACATTCTGGCGCCGATGAGCGGCAGCGTCATCGCCCTCGATCAGGTGCCGGACAGCACCTTCGCCAGCGGCCTGCTGGGGAAAGGGGTCGCCATTATCCCGGCGGTGGGCAAAGTCATCGCCCCGTTCACCGGCGAAGTGGCCTCTCTGTTTCAGACCAAACACGCCATCGGCCTGCAGAGCGACAGCGGCATTGAGCTGCTGATCCACGTCGGCATCGACACGGTCAAACTCGACGGCGTGCCGTTTACCGCGCATGTGAAAGAGGGTGACAGAGTTCAGGCCGGCGATCTGCTGATTGAGTTCGATCGTCAGGCAATTCTGGACGCCGGTTACGACCTGGCGACCCCGATTATTATCAGCAACAGCGATGACTATCGTGAGATCGACACGGTGGCGCCCAGCGCCGTCGAAGCCGGTCAGCCGCTGTTGTCAGTCAGCCATTAATCACAGGAGAGAGAGATGAAAACATTCCCGGCAGATTTTTTATGGGGCGGCGCGACCGCGGCGAATCAGGTGGAAGGGGCGTACCTGGAAGATGGCAAAGGGTTATCCACCTCCGATGCGCAGCCGCACGGCGTCTTCGGCGAAGTGGTCGAGCGCGTACCCGGCGACAGCGGGATTAAGGATGTGGCGATCGATTTTTACCATCGTTACCCGGAAGATATCGCCCTGTTTGCCGAGATGGGCTTTAACTGCCTGCGGGTGTCCATCGCCTGGACCCGTATCTACCCCAACGGCGATGACGCCGAGCCGAACGAAGCCGGACTCGTGTTCTACGACAAGTTGTTCGACGAGATGGCGAAGCACAACATCACCCCGCTGGTGACGCTGTCGCATTATGAAATGCCGTGGGCGCTGGTGAAAAACTACGGCGGCTGGGGTAGCCGGGAGGTGATTGGCTTCTTTGAGCGCTACGCCCGGACGGTGTTCAGCCGTTATAAAAACAGGGTCAAACTGTGGCTGACCTTTAACGAAATCAATATGTCGCTGCATGCCCCGATGACCGGCGTCGGCCTGCCGGCCGGCAGCAGCAAAGGCGAGGTATATCAGGCCATTCACCACCAGCTGGTGGCCAGCGCCCTGGCGGTCAAAGCCTGTCACGAGCTGGTGCCCGAGGGCAAAATCGGCAATATGCTGCTCGGCGGGCTGATGTATCCCCTGAGCTGCAAACCGGAAGATGTGTTCGAGACGCTGCAGGAGAACCGCAGCTGGCAGTTCTTCGGCGACGTGCAGGCGCGCGGGGCGTACCCGGGCTATATGCAGCGCTTTTTCCGCGACAACGGCATCACGCTCGACATCACTGAGGCCGATCGCGACACGCTGAAAACCACCGTCGATTTTATCTCCTTCAGCTACTACATGACCGGGTGCGTCACCGCCGATGAGGCGCTGAACCAGCAGGCGCGCGGCAATATTCTCAGCATGGTGCCGAACCCGCACCTGGCGAGCTCGGAGTGGGGCTGGCAGATAGACCCCCTGGGCCTGCGTACGCTGCTGAACGTGCTGTGGGATCGCTATCAGAAGCCGCTGTTTATCGTGGAAAACGGTCTGGGCGCCAAAGATAAGGTGGAAGCCGACGGCAGCATTAACGATGACTACCGCATCAGCTACCTGAACGACCATCTGGTGCAGGCGCGGGAGGCCATTGACGATGGCGTTGAGCTGATGGGCTTTACCAGCTGGGGACCGATTGACCTGGTGAGCGCCTCGAAGGCGGAGCTGTCGAAGCGCTACGGCTTTATCTATGTCGACCGCCATGATGACGGCACCGGCACCCTGGCGCGCAGTAAGAAGAAGAGCTTTGACTGGTATAAAGAAGTGATTGCCAGCCGCGGCGCCAGCCTGAAAGCGTAACGCTTCTCCGCCCGGCCATCGTCGGGCGGGGGATTAAGCCGGTTTACGCGCGCGCAGTAAAAAGATCATCGGCCGCTCTTTCTCTTCATCCAGGGCGGGCTGTTGAGCAATCTGTTCGGCGCCTGGCCCCCACTCATCCAGCTGCTCCAGCACAAAACCGGCGGCGATAAGCGCGTTTATCCAGCTCGAGAGTTTGCGGTGCTGTTTAATGACGCCCTCGGCAAACCAGTTGCTGACGCGCT
Source organism: Klebsiella sp. GB_Kp056 (assembly GCF_040064755.1). Classification (NCBI taxonomy): domain Bacteria; kingdom Pseudomonadati; phylum Pseudomonadota; class Gammaproteobacteria; order Enterobacterales; family Enterobacteriaceae; genus Klebsiella; species Klebsiella sp. GB_Kp056. The sequence continues at coordinate 21,533 of NZ_JBEAJA010000030.1, forward strand.
CCCCCTCCTGCTGATAGTGGCTGACCGGCCAGCTCTTTTGCCCCTGTTCATTCACCTGCCATCCCTGCTGCAGCGGCGCGGTATAGATGGGATGTTCGGCAGAGAAGACCAGGATACCGCCAGGGACCAGCGCCTGCTGCAGGGTGGAGAAGAGCGGGACGATGTCGGGTAAATAATGCAGGGCCAGCGAGCTGTAGATTAGATCGCAGCAGTTGGCGGGCAGCGTCAGGGTTTGCAGATCGGCGCAGCGGTAGTCAATCTCATCCCCGCGGGTCATTTCCCGTGCCTGCGCCAGCATACGCCGGGAGATATCAAACCCCATTATCTGGCTGGCTCCCTGCTGCTGCGCCCAGCGGCAAAACCAGCCGTAGCCGCAGCCGAGATCCACCACCCGCAAACCGGCTAGCGGCGGCAGCATTGCCTGTAGCGATGGCCACTCCGGTGCGCCATCCAGCCCTTTCACCGAACGATCGAGGGTTGCATAGCCGGCGAAGAAGTGCGGATCGTCATAAATATTCTGGCTCATATTCATCCCTTGAATTGATAAGTTTGTTTATTTTTAGCTAACTAATAATTTAGTCACACGCTTTACTAAACGCGTTTAATTCAATTAACTTATGATCACTCACCTGATTATGTTATCTGACCTGTCTAATGAAATTGAGATTAAATAATAGCGTGCTGGCGGCCTTGCCCCTGGCCATCGCGCTGGTAGGCTGCGCGCCTTCCCATGAGGTTGCTCGTCCGCCGCAGCAGCAAATTCCGGCTTCCCACGTTGCCATGGATCTTCCCGCCGCCGTCAAAAACGGCTGGCCGCAGACCGACTGGTGGAAAGACTACCACGATGCCCAACTGGATAATTTGATTCAGCGCGCGCTCGCCAACGCGCCGGATATGCAGATTGCCGAACAGCGCATCAGGCTTGCCGAAGCGCAGGCCAGAATGTCGCAGGCGAATCTTGGCCCGGAGATGGATTTCTCCGCTGACATCGAACGTCAACGCATGTCGGCCGAAGGCCTGATGGGGCCGTTCGCCACTGACACCGACGGCAATACCGGCCCGTGGTACACCAACGGTACCTTCGGCCTGACCGCCGGCTGGGATCTCGATCTGTGGGGCAAAAACCGTGCGCTGGTGAAAGCCCGCATCGGCGAGCTGAAAGCCCAGGTGGCCGAGCAGGCTCAGACCCGCGAGCTGCTCTCCGGCAGTGTGGCGCGCCTGTACTGGCAGTGGCAGACAGAAGCGGCGATCAAAGCGGTGCTGCAGCAGGTGAAAAACGAGCAAAATAATATCGTGACGGTCGACAAGGCCCTGTATCAGCGCGGGATCACCAACTCCGCCGAAGGGGCGGAAAACGATATTAACGTCAGCAAAACCGACCAGCAGCTGGCGGACGTGGCGGGCACGATGAAAGAGATTGAAGCGCGGCTGATGGCCCTGACCAACAGCCAGAGCCAGTCGCTAAACCTCAAACCCGCCAGCCTGCCGACGGTCAGCGCGCAGCTGCCGGACACCCTTGGCTATGAGCTGCTGGCGCGTCGCCCGGATCTGCAGGTCGCTCACTGGTATATCGAGGCGTCGCTGAGCGAAGTGGACGCGGCGAAGGCGGCGTTTTACCCGGACATCAATCTGATGGCGTTCCTGCAGCAGGATGCCCTGCACTTAAGCGATCTTTTCCGCCATTCGGCGCAGCAGATGGGCGTCACCGCCGGACTGACGCTGCCGATCTTCGACAGCGGTCGCCTCAATGCCAATCTGGATATCGCCAGCGCGCAGAACAGCCTGTCCATCGCCCAGTACAACAAAGCGGTGGTGGACGCCGTCAACCAGGTGGCGAAAACCGCCAGCCAGGTCGAGACGCTGATGGCCAAGAGCCAACAGCAGCAGCAGGTTGAAAAAGACGCCCAGCGGGTGGTGGACCTGGCGCAGGCCCGGATGGCGGCGGGGATCTTGCCCGGCTCCCGGGTCAGTATGGCGAAGCTCCCGGCGCTGCAGGAGCGTATCACCGCCTTGCGCCTGCACGGCCAGTGGATTGACGCCAGCATTCAGCTGACCTCGGCTCTCGGCGGCGGCTACCACCAGGCGGTGAAGTAACCGGCCACCCGGCGCGTCAGCGGGCGCGCCGCTCAGTCTTTCTTCTTCCCTTCGCGCCGCCTGAACCACCAGTGGGCGGCCACGACCACCACCACCGCGAGGATCAGCCAGATCCAGTGCTTCAGATGGGCGTCGAGGTGGTGCAGCCACGGGCCAACCACCTCGCCGCCAAGATAGCCTATGGTGGTAAACAGCAGAGCCCACACCAGCGCCCCGGCAATATTCAGCGGCAGGAAAATGCGCGGCGGCAGGCGGCTGGCGCCGATCAGCAGGGGGCCGATCACCCGGAAGCCGTACATAAAGCGGGTGCCGATGACAAACAGCCACGGCCGGTGCTGGATCATGCGCTGGGCTTTCCTGATCCGCGCCTTCTGGCTGGCGAAACGGCGCAGAATGCGCCCGCCGAAGCGGCGACCAAGCAGATAGAGCAACTGATCGCCAATCATCCCGCCGAGGGCGACAGCGATCACCACCAGGGGAAACTTCAGTAGCCCCTGATGCGCCGCGACGCCGCCCAGCAGGGTAATGGTCTCACCTTCCGCCATGCTGCCGACGATCAGCGCCGCGTAGCCATACTGGGAAATCAGGTGATTGATATCCATAAACAGCTTATCTCCTTACCTCATCACCTGTTAATCATACACCCTGCAGGCCAAAACGCGTCGACGCAGATTTTTTGTGCTGTACACAAAATAATCTACAGGGTGAATTATACTTGGATCAGTGCAGTACGAAGCCGTGACAAGGGGGACGCTATGAACCATGTCTGGGGGCTCTTCGCTCATCCCAACCGGGAGATGAGCGTGATAAAGAGCGAGAATGAAACCATTTCTCATCACTATACGCACCATGTGCTGCTGATGGCGGCGGTTCCGGTGGTTTGCGCCTTTATCGGCACCACGCAGCTGGGCTGGAACTTCGGTGACGGCACCATTATTAAACTGTCGATGTGGACCGGGCTGGCGCTGGCTGTCCTGTTTTATGCCGTGATGCTGGCCGGGGTGGCGATCATGGGGCGGGTTATCTGGTGGATGGCCAGGCAATATCCGCAGCAGCCTTCCCTGAAACGCTGCATGGTCTTTGCCGGCTATGTGGCCACGCCGCTGTTCCTGAGCGGGATTGTGGCGCTCTATCCGCTGGTCTGGCTGTGCGCGCTGATCGGTACCGTTGCCCTGTTCTATACCGGTTATCTGCTCTATCTCGGGATCCCGACCTTCCTGAGCATTAACCGGGAAGAGGGGCTCAGTTTCGCCAGCTCGACCCTGGCCATCGGGGTGCTGGTGCTGGAAGTACTGCTGGCGATCACCGTGGTGCTATGGGGGTATGGCTACCGACTGTTCTGATCGGACGAAACGGGTCAATATGCATTGCCGGCAAATATGTATTTTATGTCGGCAATGCAGCATTTCTTCACGATTCTTATTAGGCACAGGGCCTTACGGCGCGGTATGATGGCGTTTGCCAGCGAAGTTGCCCACTTAACCTCGCGGCGTACGTTCCATAACGTGCAAAAATACTTTTCAGAATGCCCATGATGCCGAAATTCCGAGTCTCTTTGCTCAGCCTGACCTTGCTGCTGGCTGTGCCTTTTGCGCCCCAGGCGTTAGCAAAAACCCCGACGGCGGTAGCCGCCTCGCAGCCGGACATCGCTTCCGGCAGCGCCATGATCGTCGATCTGGCCACCAAAAAAATCATCTACGCCAGCCAGCCGGATCTGGTGCGCCCGATGGCGTCGATCACCAAGGTGATGACCGCCATGGTGGTTCTCGATGCCCATCTGCCGCTGGACGAAATGCTGACGGTGGATATCAGCCATACTCCGGAAATGAAGGGGATTTACTCCCGCGTGCGTCTCAATAGCCAGATCAGCCGCCGCGATATGCTGCTGCTGGCGCTGATGTCTTCCGAGAACCGCGCGGCCGCCAGCCTGGCGCATCACTATCCGGGCGGCTACGACGCCTTTATTCGCGCGATGAACGCCAAAGCGCAGGCGCTGGGTATGACCCATACCCGCTATGTGGAGCCCACCGGTCTGTCGGTGCATAACGTCTCCACCGCCCGCGATCTGACCAAACTGCTGATCGCCAGCGAGCAGTACCCGCTGATTGGCCAGCTGAGCACCACTAAAGAAGAGACCGCCACCTTTGCCCATCCGGCCTACAGCCTGCCGTTCCGCAACACTAACCATCTGGTGTATCGCGATAACTGGAACATCCAGCTGACCAAAACCGGCTTCACCAACGCTGCCGGCCACTGCCTGATTATGCGCACGGTGATTAACCAACGTCCGGTGGCGCTGGTGGTGATGGATGCCTTCGGCAAATATACCCACTTCGCCGACGCCAGCCGTTTGCGGACGTGGATCGAGACCGGGAAGGTGATGCCAGTCCCGGCTTCGGCGCTGAGCTATAAAAAGCAGCGCGAAGCGCAGATGGCGGAGGCGATGCTGAAAGGCGGCGCCCAGACCGCGCAGAACGATTAATCTGCATATGTCCCGGATGACGACGCATTGCGCCTTATCCGGGCTAAAGATGCATTTATATCAATGGGTTATCAGGGCTTGTAGGCCCGGCAAGCGCAGCGCCGCCGGGCAATCACGCCGAGTGCCGCGTTTGTGCC
>NZ_JBEAJA010000031.1:0-24800 GCF_040064755.1 Klebsiella sp. GB_Kp056
TGCGCGGGCCTGGGATGTCACTGCAACTGTGTGATATGGATGGTTATCATGCCCGCAGGCCGGGCAAGGCGTTGCCGCCGCCCGGCATAAAAGCGGCTCCGCGTCGGCTGTTCTTGCCCGGCGGCGCTGTGCTTGCGCGGGCCTGGGATGTCACTGCAACTGTGTGATATGGATGGTTATCATGCCCGTAGGCCGGGCAAGGCGTCGCCGCCGCCCGGCATAAAACGGCTCCGCGTCGGCTGTCCTTGCCCGGCGGCGCGGCGCTTACGCGGGCCTGGGATGTCACTGCAACTATTTGATATGGATGGTGATCATGCCCGTAGGCCGGGCAAGGCATTGCCGCCGCCCGGCATAAAGGCAGGTTCAGAGCCTGATAGCGGTTGCCACGCAACCACTCACCGACAGTCGTCAACGGCGACAAACTGGCCGCGCTGCAGAGACTGAACCGCCGCTTCGGCAATGGCCTGCGCCTGCAGGCCGTCCACCAGGCCGGGCAGGTCGGCCACGGTTTCACCATTCAGAGAGCGGATAAAGGCGTCAAGATGCTGGTAATAAGATCCTTGCACCCGGCTGAACCAGTCCGGCCACAGGCCTGGCTCAATGCGCTGATTGCCGCGCCACAGGGTAGGGCCCGCCGGCGACTGGCTGCCGGACTCCAGCGCGCCCTCTGCCCCCAGCAGGGTGATCCGTTCATCATACCCGTGGCCGGTGCGGCGGGTGTTGTCCAGCTGCGCCAGCGCGCCGCCGCGCATCTGCATCATCAGGATGGAGGTGTCGACATCGCCAAATTCGGCGATTTCCGGCAGGGCCAGCGCCGCGCCCATCGCCGCTACGGTATGCACTTCATCGCCGGTGAGAAAGCGCAGAAGATCGAAGAAATGGATCGCCTGATCGCGCATCTGACCGCCGGAGCTGCGCAGATAGTCGAGCGGCGGCATGCTGGAGGCGCGACAGACCATCTGCACCAGCTCGACCCTGCCGATCGCTCCCTGCTCCAGCTGGCGGCGCAACTGCTGATGGCTGCTGTCAAAGCGCCGGTTAAAGCCGACGGTGACCGGCACCTTAAGGGGAAGCACCCGCTCCACCACCTCGCGGGCGCGCGCCAGGGAAAGGTCGATCGGTTTTTCGCAATAGACCGCCTTGCCCGCCCGGGCGGCGGCTTCCAGCAGTTCGGCATGCGACGGGGTCGAGCTGGCGATCAGCACAGCGTCGATGGCGTCGCTACGGAGAGCCTCGCTCACCGTCACCGCCCGGGCGCCATAGCGGGCGGCCAGCGCCTGGGCGCGCTCCGGCGCGGCATCGGCCACCATCGTCAACTCGCTCCCGTCGTGACGGGCGAGGCTGGCGGCATGAACCTGACCGATAAAACCACTGCCTACCAGGGCAAAACGTTTGCACTTCATTTTATTCTCCAGAATGGCGAGGGGACGCTGCCACCATAATCGGTTTGCTAAACTCACTGACACTGCCGTTTTGATGTATTTCCATCATTGAAGAGAGGGGCGATGAAAAACATGTCACTGGCGATGCTGGCCAGACAGATTGGCGTCGGCGTGGCCACCGTTGACCGGGTGCTGAACGAACGCGGCGGCGTATCGCCGCAGACCACGCGCAAAGTGCTGCAGGCGGCGCGGGAGGCGGGGCTGAAGCGGATCCTGCCGGAGGAGCACCGCTTTCCCTGGCAGATTGAGCTCTTTCTCAGCAGCAATGACTCTTTCTTTTTTCCGCAGCTGGCGCAGGATTTCGCCGCCGTCGCGGATAGCCTCGGCTATCGTCGTCTGACCCTGCACCGCACCTTTGTCCCGGAGTCGCAGCCGGCGACCCTGGCCCGGCGCATTATGCGCAGCGGCCAGCAGCGCCAGGGGATCATCGTTTTCGGCAATGACCATCCTGTGGTGCATGACGCGCTGCGCCGCTGTCGGGAAGCGGGCGTCCCCGTCATCACCCTGGCGACAGATCTGCCCGGCGCCGACCGGCTCTGCCACGTCGGGATCAATCAGTTGCAGGCTGGCCGCACGGCGGGGTTAATGATAGGGAGAATGACGCCGCGGCCCGGGGAGGTGCTGATGGTGAGCGGCCGGGAGGATTACAGCGCGCATCGCCTGCGCATCCAGGGGTTCCGCGAGGTGCTGAGCCAGCGCTTTCCCCATCTGCAGCTCAACGAGGTGCTGGCGGGCGAAGAGCGGCGGGAGCAGATCACCCGCCTGCTGGAGCAGGCCCTGTGCCGCAGCCGGCATATTGTCGGGATCTATAACACCGGACTTGGCAATACTCAGATTGCCGAGGCGCTGGCACGCCACCGCCGCGAAGGCGACGTCTGCTGGATCACCCATGAGCGCTACAATACCACCCGCCAGCAGCTGGCCAGGGGCAGCCTGGCGTTAACGCTCGATCAGAACACCCGCCAGCACGCCCAGCTGGCGATCGACCTGATGCTGCGCCATCTGGAGTCCGGCTATCAGCCGCAAACCTATGCCGACGGGAAAGTCGACTTTATCCTCTACAGCGCCGAGAACGTCGACTAAGGCGTGCGGCGCCTCCCTTCCTGACAACGCGGATCTCCCCGCCGGGTAAATGCCAACCCCGCCGGGGGCGATCGCTGTAAAGCGTTGTCTGCCTCTCATTTTTCGCTCATTTATGCAGCAATGTTAGATGTCTGTCAAAATTCTGTTACTGCATGGTTTTAAAATTTTCATTTCAGTTATTTACTTATAAAAGTTTCAAATGTCTTGTTAATGAAATAAATGGTCTGGAATTCACGATGTGGCATAAATGGACTGATGTTTCAAAAAAGTGATGATAAAACAGCCATTATTTGTGATTCCGATCACGACGAAATGCGGAAAACCCCGCAGCGCCGTCGCCGTCACAACAGACATTTGTCGCAATCTGACTGAAATTAATTTTTCATTTTGTTTCATTCACCGGCGTACCTACAAAATCAAGGATCAACTATGAATATTAAGAAAACGATTGTTGCCTCTTTGTTAGCCTGCATGCTGCCTGCGGTGGTTATGGCAAAAGATGTCTCCATTGGCGTCTCGATGGCGCTGTTTGACGATAACTTCCTGACGATCCTGCGTACCTCGATGCAAAAAGAGATGAAAAAAGATGGGGTGAAATCGCAGATCGAGGACGCGAAAGGGGATGTCTCCCAGCAGCTGCAGCAGGTGCAGAACTTTATCGGCCAGGGCGTGGACGCCATTATCGTCAACCCGGTGGATACCAACGCGGTCAAACCGATCATGGATCAGGCCACCAAAGCCGGGATCCCGCTGGTGTTTGTGAACCGTCGCCCGCAGGCGGAGCTGACCGACAAGATGGCCTATGTGGGGTCGGATTCGATTCTCGCTGGTCGTCTGCAGATGGAAGCGCTGGCGAAAGCGATGAACGGCAAGGGCAATGTGGCGATCCTGCTCGGCGACCTGGCGAATGAATCCACTCGCGACCGCACCAAAGGGGTGGAAGAGGTCGTGGCGAAATACCCGAACATCAAAATCGTGCAGAAGCAGACCGCGAAATTTACCCGCAATGACGCCGTGGACGTGGTCAGCAACTGGATGACCAGCGGCGAGGATATCCAGGCCATCGCCTCCAACAACGATGAAATGGCGATCGGCGCCCTGCAGGCGCTGGGTAAAAACCCGAACCATATTCTCATCGCCGGCGTGGATGGCACCCCGGATGCGCTGCAGATGCTGAAGAGCGGCAAGATGATCGCCACCATCTTCCAGGATGCGAAAGGCCAGGGCGAGGGCGCCGTAGACGCGGCCATTAAGCTGGCGAACGGCGAGAAAGTGGAAAAGATCATCGACGTGCCGTATCAGCTGATCACCAAAGAGAACATGGCTGAATTTACCAATCGTAATCAGAAATAATCCTGGCCAACCTGTGGTACGGAGGTGGATGTATGAACGCTTTTGCCCTTGAAGCCGAAGGTATCAGTAAGTTCTTCCCCGGCGTGAAGGCGCTCGACAATGTCTCATTACGCGTGCGCCCGGGAACGGTGCACGCCCTGATGGGCGAGAACGGCGCCGGTAAATCCACGCTAATGAAGTGCCTGATCGGTATCTATCGCCCGGATAAAGGATCGATTCGCGTGAAAGGGGAGCCGGTGGAGTTTACCGACACCATGGATGCGCTGCGCTCGGGGATCTCGATGATTCACCAGGAGCTGAATCTGGTGCCACATATGACGGTGGCGGAAAATATCTGGCTGGGGCGCGAGCCGATGAAGTACGGCTTTGTCGACCACGGCCAGCTGACCCGCCAGACCCAGGCGCTGCTGGATAAGCTGAATATTCGCTTAACTGCCGACCGGCTGGTGGGCGACCTGAGCATCGCCGCCCAGCAGATGGTGGAGATTGCCAAAGCGGTCTCATGGAACGCGGATATTGTGATCATGGATGAGCCCACTTCGGCGCTGACCGAAGGCGAGGTGGCTCACCTGTTCACCATTATCCGCGACCTGCGGGCCCAGGGCAAAGCGATCATCTATATCAGCCATAAAATGGATGAGATCTTCGCGATCACCGATGAGATCAGCGTCTTTCGCGACGGCACCTGGGTGGGGAGCAAAAACACCACCGAATTTACCCGCCAGTCGCTGATCACCCAGATGGTCGGCCGCGAATTAACCCAGCTGTTCCCGAAATTTAATAACACCATCGGCGAAGAGGTGCTGACGGTGCGCAACCTGACGCGTCAGGGCGTGTTCCATGACGTCAGCTTTACCGTGCGTCGCGGCGAGATCCTCGGCGTGGCCGGGCTGGTGGGCGCCGGGCGCAGCGAGGTGATGGAAAGCCTGTTCGGTATGGAACGCTTCGACAGCGGCGAAGTGCTGATCGACGGGGCGCCGGTGACCATTGATTCTCCCTCCGTGGCGATTGAAAAGGGGATGGCGTTATTAACCGAAGACCGCAAAAAGTCGGGCCTGTTTCTGGTGCTGTCGGTGCTGGAAAATATGAGTATCGTCAAAATGCCGGAATATATCGGCAAGAGCGGTTTTGTCCAGCACGTGAAAATGGCCGAAGACTGCATGGAGCAAATCCGCCGGCTCAATATTAAAACGCCGACGATGGATCAAATTATTAATAACCTCAGCGGGGGGAATCAGCAAAAAGTCCTGATTGCGCGCTGGCTGTTAGCGCAACCGAAAATCTTAATTCTCGATGAGCCGACCCGCGGCATCGACGTCGGGGCGAAGGCGGAAATTTATCATCTTATCAGTGAACTGGCGAACCGGGGGGTGGCGGTCATTATGGTCTCCTCTGAGCTGCCGGAAATCCTTGGCATGAGTGACCGGGTCATGGTGATGCATGAAGGTCGTATCACCGGCATCCTGGAAAAAGACGAAGCCGACCAGGAAACCATTTTGTCGTTGGCATCCCATTGAGGCACAGAGAATGAGTAATATGAAATTAACGGCGGCTCCGGCCAGCGAGGGTTCCTCCTTCTTCGCTAATTTGCGGCATAAAATGCCGAAAGATACCGGCATCTTTGTAGTGATGCTGGTGATTGCCCTGACATTTGAAATCGCCGGCTGGTATGTTCGCGACCAGTCGTTCCTGCTCAATACCAACCGCCTGGTGCTGATTGTGCTGCAGGTGGCGATCATCGGCATCATCGCCGTCGGCGTCACCCAGGTGATCATCACCACCGGGATTGACCTCTCCTCCGGCTCGGTTATCGCCCTCGCGGCGGTGGTGGCGGCGAGCCTGGCGCAAACCTCCGACAGCCTGTCGCCGATGTTCCCGGCGCTGGTCAACCTGCCGGCGGTGATCCCGATTTGCGCGGGGATCGGCGTCGGCCTGCTGTGCGGGCTGACCAACGGTTTCCTGGTGACGCGAACCGGTATCCCGCCGTTTATCGCCACCCTCGGGATGATGGTCTCGGCGCGCGGTCTGGCGCAGTATTACACTCAGGGCAATCCGATAAGCTTCCTCTCCGACAGCTTTACGGCGATAGGCCAGGGGGCGATGCCGGTGATCATCTTCTTCGTGATCGCCGCGGTGTTTCACATTGCGCTGAAGCATACCCGGTATGGCAAATATGTGTATGCCATCGGCGGCAACATGACCTCGGCCAAAGTGTCCGGCATCAACGTGAATAAGTACCTGGTGATTGTCTACACCATCGCCGGGGCGCTCTCCGGGCTGGCGGGGGTGGTGCTGGCGGCGCGCGTCAGCAGCGGCCAGTCCAGCATGGGGATGTCCTACGAGCTGGACGCGATTGCCGCAGCGGTGATCGGCGGCAGCAGCTTAATGGGCGGGGTGGGGCGCATTACCGGCACCCTGATTGGCGCGATGATCCTTGGCCTGATCAAGAGCGGCTTTACCTTTGTCGGCGTCGATGCCTACGTGCAGGATATTATTAAAGGGATCATTATCGTCGCGGCGGTGACCATCGACATGCGCCGCAACCGGAAAAAACACTAATCTTATCAACTGGCGGCAACGGCGAAGCGCGTCGTTGCCGCCAGTCCTGTCCAGAAATAAACAAAATACTCCCCGCCTGGCGCCGGCTGTCTATTTTTCCCGCGCTGCGCATCCTGTACAGTTTCGCGACTTTTGTTGTCCATTCGCCAGGGGGCCACGCCTTGCCCCCTGGTTTCTGGAGTCGTATGAATACACCATCCATAGGCAAATCCTCGCCGGTCTGGCGACCGGGAAGAAGGGGCGTGATCGTCACGCTGCTCGTTGGCCTGGCGATCCTGATCATCGGCCGGGGCGGGCATTTTCTGGCCAGAGAGGTTTGCCGCGAAATGTATACCCGTCAGCTGGAGAAGGATGCGCAGTGGGTGGCGTCACGCCTCGAACGGCGGATGAACACGCCGGCGCGGCAGCGGGAAGCCACCTGGCCGCTGGCGGTGATGCGCGCGGATCTCTATGCCCTGGCCCGGCAGCGACATTATCAGCTGCTGCTGGTGAATAGCGACGGGCATCTGCTGGCGGCATCGCATGCGCTGCCGGCCAGCGTGCTGGCCCAGGTTCAGGCGCAATTTCCCAGGGAGATGCAGCCGCCGCTGTTCGGCAGCCATTACCAGACCATTCAGCCCTTCGCCCCGCATCAGCGGATGTTAAGCCGGGCGCTGAACGGCAATGCAGGCCTGGCGGGCTGGAATCTCGTGATGCTGGCGCCGGACGGCGGATTGCCCTCGCTGCTGATGGCTTACCGTTGGCCGGTCACGATTGGCCTCGGCGCGGTGCTCGCCGGCACGCTGCTGGCGGTGAGGCGGGCGGCGCGCGCCCGGCGAAAACGCTAATTGCCGACGGCGCCGTCAGGCATGGCGAAACTGCAGGGTGGCGGGCAGATAGCGCTGGAGCGGCTCCGGCGCCTGGCCGTCGATCAGCTGGCTGAGCAGATCGTAACAGTGCCAGGCCAGCTGGCGATTATCCTGTTGCACGGTATCAATGCGCAGGGAAAGTGAATCGTACAGATAGTGATCGTCGAAGCTGGCGAGATGAATATTGGAGTCCAGCAGATGGTGCTGGCTCATATAGCGCAGGACCCCTTCGAGCAGGCCGCAGGCCGCGGTGAACAGCGCCTTCGGCGGCCGGCCCAGCCGCGCGCAGAGCGCGGCGAACATCTCATAGCCGGAGCTGGGGTGATAGTTGCCGTTGATCACCCACTCGGGACGCAGCGTGACCCCCGCCTGAGCCAGGCCCTGGGTGAATCCCGCCAGCCGGTCGCGCGATGGCGATAGCCGCGGCTGGCCGCCGAGAAACCAGAACTCGTCCGCATGCTGAGGAGCGATGCGGGAGATCAGCTCGGCCGTTGGGGTGACCGAGTCGGTCATCACCAGCGGCAGGGCGCTGTCGCTGGGGGAGCGGTCAAACAGCACCACCGGCAGCTGTTCGCTGAGCTTCAGGTAGTCGGCATCGCTGTGCATGCACGAGGCGACGATCAGGCCGTCGACCTGGCGAGCAATCATGTTATTGACCACCACGCTCTCCTGGCCGGGGTTTTCGTCGGTGCAGGAGATAAGCAGCTGCACGCCGGCTTCCCGGCAGAGCGTCTCAAGCTCATGGGAGAAAACGGCAAACCCGTAGTTGGTGATTTCCGGCACCACCAGGCCAATGGTATGGCTGCGGTTATCGCGCAGCGAGCGCGCGTGAATGCTGGGTTGATAGTGCTGCTCGCGGGCGATCGCCAGCACGCGCTCGCGCGTCTCCTGCGCCACGCGCAGCTCTTTGCCACGACCGTTAAGCACCAGACTGGCGGTCGCTTTGGAGACGCCCGCCAGTTCGGCGATATCTTTGATAGTTACGCGTTTGGTTTTCATCAGCACCCGGGAGCCTGAAAGCAAAACGGTTATTCTACCATGCATGGCCGCAGCAGCCAGCGGCAGAATGCCACCGGCGTCGCACCGCTGAAGATTAACTGCCCCGGATAGCCCGGGAAGAAGCGGCTGCTCATCACCCCTTCGCCATCGTTGATGAAAATCTCCACGCTGGAGCGGTCGATAAAGATCTGCAGGCGCCGCGCCTCGCCGCGCCAGTAGCGGTGATGCATCTCCGCCGTCTGCAGCCCGCGGCGCGACAGGCGCAGGCCGTCGCGGTTGACGGTGAGCTGCAGGGCGCCGGCAAAATCCAGCCCCAGCGTGCTGTTGGGGGCGATGTCAAAGGCCAGCTCCATCGGGGCGAGGGGCAGGGTCTGTCCGCGCCAGTCCTCGGCTTCGCCGCGCAGGGCGGCCAGCTCGCGCAGCGGGCGCTGATACAGGGTGCCCGCCTGCCACTCCAGCTCGCGCACGCAGGTCATCTGGTGGATCCACCCCTGCGCGCGGGTGGGTTGATGCATCTCTTCCCCATCCGGGACGCCCATCCAGCCGACCAGCAGGCGGCGGCCATCCTCGGCCAGCATGGTTTGCGGCGCGTAGAACTCAAATCCGCTGTCCAGCTCGTGCAGCGGACCATGGTCGAAGGCGCCGCGTTCGGCGTCGAAACGGCCTGCCATCCACACCGCCGGATAGGTATTGAGAAAGCGCTGCGCTTCGCGGGCCAGCCCCTGCGGGCAGCAGATCAGCAGGTGGGTGTCCGCCAGCGGAAACAGGTCCGGGCACTCCCACATGTAGCCGCCGTTCGCCAGGCCGTTAACGTCATGCCCGGCTATCTCGCCCACCAGGCGCCAATCCCGCAGGTCGCTGGCGGTAAACAGCAGCACTTTGCCGCGCTGTTGCACATCCTGCGCCCCGAGGACCATGTACCAGCGCCCGTCCTGTCGCCACACTTTAGGGTCGCGCACATGGCCGGTATAGCCTTCCGGCAGTGGCAGCACCGGCCCCAGCTTGCGGAAGGTGCCATCGGCATTTTCCGTCGCCAGACATTGCCAGGCGGTGCGCCCGCCGTCGGGGAATTTCACGTTGCCGGTATAGCACAGGGTCAGGGCGCCCTCGAACTCGACCGCGCTGCCGGAGTAGCAGCCGTTGCGGTCATACTCTTCATCCGGCATCAGGGCGATAGGTTCATGCCGCCAGTGCAGCAGATCGGCTGAGCTCCAGTGTCCCCAGCACTTGTAGGTGTGGTCGCAGGCGAGCGGGTTCCACTGATAAAACAGGTGGTAACGCCCGGCGACCTGGCAAAAGCCGTTGGGATCGTTCAGCAGTCCGCTGACCGGCGCCAGATGCCATTGCGGGTAATGGCTGTCGGCCAGCGCCTGCGGCTGGCCCTGCATAACGGCCTGCAGGATCGCAGGCAGGCGTGACGGTAATGACATTATTCAGCGTCCGTTTTGTATTTCAGCGTCAGAGAGAGCGTGAAGGCCACGGCGAAGGCGATCGCCATCCCGATAATGTAGTTCAGCAGCGAGCTGGCCTGCACGATGGCCATTCCCGGGATCGCCGTCAGGCCCACCGCGGTCATGTAGACGTGCATCGACACCACCCAGGCGCCGCCGGCGGCACCGCCCACCAGCGCGGCGATGAACGGTTTCACAAAGCGCAGGTTAATCCCGAAGATTGCCGCCTCGGTGATCCCCAGCATCGCCGAAAACGCCGACGGCAGGGTGATAGCTTTGATTTTGGCATCTTTGGTTTTAAACCACACCGCAAAGCAGGCGCCGCCCTGGGCGACGTTGGCCATGGCCCAGATCGGCAGCAGGAAGTTGACGCCGATCGACGGATTGCCGAGCAGGCCCGCCTCGATGGCATGGAAGCTGTGATGGATACCGGTAATGACGATCACCGAATAGAGGCCGCCAAACAGCAGGCCCGCCAGCCAGCCGGCGTGGCTGATAAGCGTGCTGAGGATAAACGAAATGCCGTCGCCGAGCGCGCGGCCGGCCGGGCCGATTAGCAGCAGGGCGATAAAGCCGGAGATAATCACCGTCAGGAACGGCGTGAGGATCAGATCCAGCGCGTCAGGGATAATGCGGCGCAGCCGTTTCTCGACAAGGCTCATAAACCACACCGCCAGCAGCACCGGGAAGACCGTGCCCTGATAGCCGATCATCGCCACTTCGATGCCGAAGAAATTCATGGTGTGGAAGCCGGCGGCGACGCCCCAGGCGTTGGTCAACGCCGGGTGGGTAAGGATCCCGCCGAGGGTCGCGCCCAGATAAGGGTTACCGCCAAATTCGCGGGCGGCGGTAAAGCCGATCAGGATCGGCAGAATGATAAACGCCGCCGAGCTGCACATATCCAGCATGATATAGATAGCGTTGCCCGGGTCGACCCAGCCGTAGGTTTTCACCATCCCCAGCAGGCCCATCAGCAGGCCGGAGGCGACGATGGCCGGAATAATCGGCACGAAGATGTTGGACAGCAGGCGGGCGATGCGCTGGAACGGGTTCAGCTTTTTCGCCGCCAGGTCGGCGGCTTCGGATTTGCTCGATTCGCTGATGCCCGCCGCCTGGATAAAGGCGGCATAGACTTTATTGACCACCCCGGTACCGAAGATGATCTGCATCTGGCCGGCATTGCGAAAGCAGCCTTTCACGCCGTCGATTTTGCCAATCGCCTGCTGGTCGGCGAGCGCGTCGTCGACCAGCACCAGCCGCAGGCGGGTGGCGCAGTGCGCGGCGCTGGCGATATTTTCCTTGCCGCCCAGCAGGGGAAGCAGTGAGCGGGAAATCTGTTCAAAATCCATAGTACCCTCTGAATGCATGATGATATGGCGTGGGCGGCGCCGGCCGTGGCAGGCACCGCGAACCTTATATTTATGTGTGACTTACCCTGTCGTCCGGGTTCACGTCAGAACCAGGTCTCCATTTGCATACCGAACGACCATTCGCCGCCCGATTTGAATCCGTTGCTGCCTAACGCGTCGTCGTTGGCGTAGTTATCCAGCTTTTTGCTCCAGTCCATCCACGAGGTGTAGAAGCGGATCTCCGGGCGCGAGAAGAAGTCGCCGATGCTGCCGACCTTGAAGGTCGGGGCGAAGGTCAGCTTGTAGAAGCTGCCGTTGACCGCATGGCGATCGTTGTAGCCTTCAGGCTGCAGATCCATGTACTGATAGGTGCCCTCCCAGGCGAGGGCGAAGTTCTGCGTGACCTCCTGAATCAGACGCAGGTTGAGAGTGGCCCACTGATAGCTGTCGCCATCGACATAGCGGTCTTTACTGCTCTGCGCCAGCACGGCCGGGGCAATAAACCAGCGATCGCTCAGCGGCGTGGTGCCGTAGCTGGCTAAACGCCAGGTATTGGCCCCCGGACGCAGCGCGCCGTCGGAGCCGATGCCTTTAACCTCGGCGCCCAGTCCGTGGCCATACAGCAGGGCCGTTTTGCTGGTCCCGTCGCGCAGGCCATAGAAGCTCTCATTGTGCAGACCCAGCAGGGCATGAACCCCGGTGTTAGCGGCATCGCCTTTCACCAGATTGCCGTTCGCGTCCTGGCGGTCGTCATTATCTTTCGCCCGCATCCCGCTGACCATCATCTGCACCGGGCCGGCAAAGTTATTCATGCTGACGATATAGTTCTGCACGCTGTTGCTGCTGTCGGCGATATCGCCAAAGTTGCGGCCATATAACGAGAAGTTGCTGCGCAGGCTGTCGTTCCACTTCACGTCGTAGATCCCGCCGCCGGTCCCGGCGAGGAACACCACATCCGAGTCAACCCAGTGGATGTCGAAGTTGTCGCGGTCAAAGCGTTTCCCGGCCCACAGGGTCGAGCCTTTGAACGGACCCTCGAAGGTCGGCAGGTTGCCGAGCTCGACGAACGCCTGGCGCACGTTCAGGTCGCTGCTGCTCGCCGTCCAGTCGTTATAGGTAGTTTGCCCGTCGGCCACCATCACTTTGAAACGGGTGGTCGCCCCGTTGTCCAGGGTCTGCTTATGTTCGAGGTTCATTTCCACATAGGTGTCGGCCTGGTTGCCAAGACGACCAATGGCGCCGCCGGTCTCCCCGGCGGGGGTCATATAGGCCCCGGATTTCGTGCTGGCGGCGGAGTCGTTCATGATCACCCCGGAGCGGGCGTAGCCGTGGAACTCAAAGCCGCCGGGCCGTTCGGCTTTTTCTTCCAGTTGGGTGGTGCGCTTGGCCACCTGCTGGGTGGTGGCCTGGGTTTGCTGCTGCTGCTGGGTTAGCTGCTGAACTTTCTGCTCCGCTGAGGCGGCGCGGCTTTCGGCGGTACTGGCGCGGGTCTCGGCATCCTGCAGACGTTTTTCCAGGGCGGCGAGACGCGCTTCAATGCTGTTCAGGTCTGTCTGCCCATGGGCGGCGGCGGCGCCGGTTAGCAAAGCAATAAGAATGGCTAACTTCCGTTTTTTATACATGTTGGTGGCATCCAAAGGTAAATCAGTGAGTGTGCTAACGTTTGCTAAACCGGTTTAGTTGATATGGTAAACATGTCGGTAACGCAGTGAAAATAAAAATTGCTAAACCGGTTTAAGAATTGTGATGTCGCCAGCAAAGTGGGCCGTTAGCCGGCCCAACGGGATCACAGCGAGCGCTGAAGATCCTCCCTGTAGGGCAGGGCGGTCATGGCGCCTTTGGCGGTGGTGGCCAGCGCGCCGCAGGTTTGCGCCAGCGCGAGGTCCGGCACCAGGGCGGCGAGGTTATCAGGGATGCCGTGGGCGGCGAGCCCGGCGAGCAGCCCGGCGACAAAGGCATCGCCGGCGCCGGTGGTATCGACGGCCACTACCGGGCGGGCGGGGAAGTGGCTAACCTGCCCGCGCAGCGCGGCCTGGACTCCCGCTTTGCCCTGGGTGACCAGCAGCAGCGTCGGCTGGAAGCGGGCGTTCAGCCGGGCGATGCCGCTGACGATGTCGTCGCTGCCGCTGATAAAAGCCAGCTCCTCTTCCGACAGTTTTATGGCGTCGGCGAGGGCCAGCGCCCGGTCGAGACAGTCGCGCAGCTCCTGCGGATCCTGCCACAGGTCGCTGCGGATATTGGGGTCGAAGCTGACATAGCCCCCGGCGCGCTTTATCGCCTCCATCGCCGCGAATGCCGTGCTGCGGCTCGGTTCCGCGCTGAGGGCGATAGAGCAGACGTGCAGCCACTGGCCGGCGGCGAACGGCGGAAGATCCTCAGGCGCAAGAAACAGGTCGGCGCTCGGGCGGACCATAAAGGTAAAGGTGCGCTCCCCGTGCCGATCGAGATCGACCACCACCGTGGAGGTGCGCTGCGCGGCGTCGAGGCGCATAAAATCCACATCGACCTGCTCCTGCGCCAGGGTGTGGCGCATAAAGCGACCGAACGGATCGTCGCCGACGCGGCCGATAAACCCGCTGTCGCCGCCGAGCCGCGCCACGCCGACCGCGACGTTGGCCGGCGCGCCGCCGGGGCATTGCAGCAGGCGGCCCTCTCCGTCGGGCAGGAGATCGACGACCGCATCGCCGAGTACCCAGATTTTACCATTCATAGGACAGCTCCTCTTAGCTAAACTTTGTTAAACCGGTTTAGCTAATTAAAGCACAGCCTGGCGGCAAGCGGAACGATTGGTGGACGAAAGGGCGGGGCGAGGGTAAAAAATGTGAGCCAGGCGGAATATTTCGCCACTCCAGATCTGGACTTTTCCTTCCTGACCCGCTTAGGTATAGTTCCACAGGCCGCGGTTAACCCCGCCGCGGTGATAAAAGGTGAAGGAGTGCGTAGCGCGATGAACCCCAGTTTTGGCGATATTTACGATCGGTACCAGAAGCTGTCGCTGACCACGCACCTGCCGGCGGTCATCGCCTGCAGTGAAACCCTGAGCCTGAGTAAAGACCAGCCATTTCTGCCGCAGCCGGGCTATCTCTATTTTTTGCTGCAGGGGCAAATGACGCTGGCCTTTGGTGATGAGCAGAACCTGATCGGGATTGTTATCGCGCATATGCCGTTAGGGCTGCTTGAACATTATTGTCCGTCGGTGGCGCTCTATTATCGGTGTCTGGGCGAATGCCAGCTGGCGAAAATATCCGCCAGCGATTTTGAACGGATATTCTTTCATTCGTCGCCGGGCTATATGCAAGAGCTGACCACAATCCTGGCCTATATGAGCATATTTGCCCTTGATGCCCACTATGAACGCGGCAGCCAGACCAGCTTTCAGACCATTAAATCAATGCTGTCGCGCTATTTATATCGTGGAGGAATCGATGGTGGTCAGCATGAAAGCCTGTCGGCATTTATTATTAAACGGACCAATCTTTCGCGCAGCTATGTTTATCAGGTGCTGGCCGCCCTGCGCGAGGGGGGATATATCACGGTGAAAAAAGGCAAACTGATTTCCATCGACCGTCATATTCCTGAGAAATTCTGATTCAGGTTCGTCGGCTCCCCGACATAACGTCGCTAAAACCCGCCCGAGGAAAGCGCTACGCGCGCGTTTTCCCCCGGCCCCGTTACGCCTGAACCTGGCCGTTTTATTTATTTAACCTTTCACTCTGGAGTTATTTTATGACCCTGGACTATGTGGCGCTGGCCATTCTCATCGCCGTGGCCTTAATACTTTTTTATGGCGTGATTGTTATTCACGATATTCCTTATGAAATCGCCAAAGAGCGGCGCCATCCTCATCAGGATGCGATTCATTATGCCGGCTGGGTCAGCTTATTTACCCTGCATGCCCTGTGGCCCTTGTTGTGGATCTGGGCGACGCTGTGGCGCGAAGACCGCGGATGGGGAATGCGCCGCATCGCCGACGATCAGCAGGCCCTGCATCAGCGTCTGGAGACGGTCGTTCAGCGACTGGAGCAGGTGCAGCGCGAGGTCGAGGAACTTAAAGCGAAGGAGGCAGAATAATGGAAACGTTAATGTTGCTGACCTACGCCGCGCTATGCATCGTGGTGTTTAAAGTATTCCGCATTCCGCTTAATAAGTGGACCGTGCCGACGGCGGTGCTCGGCGGTATCGCCCTGATTGGCGCGGTGATCTTCGGGATGAACTACAACTTCCCCTATACCGACGTCGGTAATCAGGTGTTTCGCACCGTGCCGATTGTGTCGCAGGTGCGCGGTCGGGTGCAGACCGTACCGGTGAAGCCTAACCAGAGGCTGCATAAGGGCGATGTGCTGTTTACTCTCGACCCGACGCCGTTCCAGGCAAAGGTGGACGATCTGCAGGCGCAAATTAAAGCGGCCAGTCAGGATGCGCTCTCCCTCAACGCCGCGTTAAGCCAGGCGGAGGCCGAGCTGAGCAGAGCGGTGGCCCAGCGCGACCAGTCGCGGCGGGAGTATGCCCGCTTTCGGGAGGGGCATGCCCAGGGCGCCTTCTCCGATCAAATGGTCGATACCCGTCTGCAGACGTGGAAAGCCGATGAAGCCAGCGTCAGCGCGGCTCAGGCGAACGTGGTTCAGGCGCGTAACGCGCTGGACTCGGTGGTGAAGGGCAAAAATACCACCGTGGCCTCCCTGCTGGCGCAGTTGCAGAAGGCGCAGTTTCAGCTGGATAACACCGTCGTCCGCGCCCCGGAAGACGGCTATGTCAGCACCGTCGGCTTACGGCCAGGCACCATGTCCACCGCGCTGGGGATGCTGCCGGTGATGACCTTTGTGCCGGTGGAGGGCGACGCCTCGCGGGAGTATGTCGCGGCATTTCGCCAGAACGCCCTGCAGCGTCTGCACAAAGGCGAGCCTGCGGAGCTGATGTTTCCGGCCATTCCGGGCACCGTCTTCCGCGGGGAAGTGGCCGACGTGCTGCCGGCGATTGGCGAGAGTCAGTTTCAGGGCCAGGGCAAACTGCTGACCACGGACGCGCTCAATACCCATGGCCGGGCGCTGGTGGTGCTGAAGGTGACCGATCCGCGATTTGCCGAATACGCCCTGCCGCAGGGGGCCACCCTCGAGGCGGCGGTCTACTCGGATCACCTGAAAGAGCTGTCGCTGATCCGGAAGATCTTGATCCGCATGAAGAGCTGGGAAAACTATATCTATCTCGATCACTAAGCCGGCGGGCGCGGGGAGGCCGTATCCTCCCCGCGCCGCGGTCAGGCCTCGCTGTCCACCAGCCCGTCAATAATCACCTGCCGCACCCCCTGCGAACAGGGTTCAATACGCCCGCGCACGCCGTAGACGGCCGCCAGGGTCTCGGGGGTGATGACCGCGGCCGGGGTGCCGTCGCCGAGCAGCTGGCCCGCTTTGAGCATCAGCACATGGTCGGCGTGACGCAGGGCAATATTGATATCGTGCACCACCACCAGGGTCACGATGTTGCGCCGCCGGGTCTCCCGGCGCACCAGATCCATCACGTGAAATTGATAGTTGAGATCAAGCGCGCTGAGCGGTTCGTCGAGCAGTAGCAGGCGCGGCTGGCGAATCAGCGACTGGGCGAGACCCACCAGCTGTTTTTGCCCGCCGGAGAGCTGATCGAGGTAGCTCATCGCCAGATGGGCAATTCCCAGCTGGCGCAGCAGCGCCATCACCTCCTCCTGGTGCTGCGGACTGTGGCGTCCTCCGGCGGCGCGCTGGGCCACGATAATCGACTCCAGCACATGCAGATGCACGCCGGCGGGCAGCGTCTGCGGAAGATAAACCACCTGTTCCGCGCGACGTGCGAACGGCTGCGTCAGCAGATTTTCCCCCTCCAGCAGCAGCTCGCCGCGGCAGGGGCCCAGACCCGCCATCGCCCGCATTAACGTCGATTTACCGCTGCCGTTTGGCCCCAGCAGCGCGGTGATTTTCCCCCGCGGCAGATGGGGAACCGTCAGGTTCTCGATCACCTTGCGTCTGGGGTAGCCGGCGCTGAAGTGAGACAGCGACAGCCCGGATAACGTCTGGTCGCTCATACCTGCCCCCGGTGACGTAAAATAATGCTTAAAAAGAACGGGACCCCTACCAGGGAAGTGACGATCCCCACCGGAATAATGGCCCCCGGGATCAGGTTCTTCGAGGCGATGGAGGCCAGGGAGAGCACCAGGGCGCCGATCAGCGCGCTGGCGGGCAGGTAAAAGCGATGGTCTTCGCCGAAGAGCATCCGCGCAATATGCGGCGCCACCAGGCCGATAAAGCCGATTGGCCCGACAAAGGCCACCGAAAGCGCCGACAAAATGCTGATCCGCAACAGTGTGGCCAGGCGCAGACGGCGAACGTTAATGCCAAAGCTGATGGCCCGGTCCTCGCCCAGACGCAGGGCGGTCAGCTTCCACGCGCTGCGCAGCGACAGGGGCATCACCAGCGCCAGGGCGACCAGCAGGATGGCGACTTTGCTCCAGGAGGCGCGGTCGATGCTGCCCATGGTCCAGAACACCAGCCCCTGCAGCGTGTCTTCATTGGCGATAAACTGCAGCATCGAGACCAGGGCGTTAAAGGTAAAGACCAGCGCGATGCCGAACAGAATGACGCCGGAGGTGGCCACCTGGGTCCAGCGGGTAATGCCGTCCAGCAGCAGGGCCGCCAGCAGGGCGAAGATAAAGGCGTTGGCCGAGATAAACCACTGGCCGGGAATACCGGGCAGGCCAATACCCAGTACAATCGCCAGTGCGGCGCCAAACGCCGCAGCCGAGGAGACGCCCAGGGTAAACGGACTGGCCAGCGGATTATTGAGGATGGTCTGCATTTCGGCACCGGCCAGTCCCAGCGCCAGACCGACGATAATCGCCATCACCGCATAGGGCAGCCGGATGTCCCAGACGATGGCGCGAGTGCCCGGATCGGCGCTGGCCGGATCGGTTAACGTCTGCCACAGGCTCTGCAGCGGCAGTCCGGAGGGGCCGAGCATAAAATCGAGCAGCAGCGAAGCGACAATCAACAGCGCCAGCAGCAGCATCAGCAGCAGGCGGCGACGCACGATATGGCGATAATGATCCATCACGCCAGGCGTCCCGGCGGGCAGCCCGTCCAGAACGGAGTCGGAAGTTAAACGCATGCCGGATTACTCGCTCTGCTGCCAGGAAAAGACGAACGGCTGGTCCGGCAGGTCGGTGAAATGGCGCACGATATAATGATAAGTCTCATCCGGGTTGAGATCGCGGAAGGCCTGCGGATAGATATCTTTCGCCAGATACTCCATGCCGACAATATTCCACGGGTGATTATAGAAGTGGTGATAGACGCCATACGCTCGCTTTTCCTGTACCGCCGGGATCTGGCTGACCCCTGGCCGCGCCAGCAGCGTCTGCGCCTGGGCCTTCACCGCCTCCGGCTTGACTTCATAGCCCAGGGGCAGCACCTGGCTGTTGCCACGCTTCGAGCCGGTCATGATCCAGGCGTCGGGCTTCATGCTGATGATTTTCTCCAGCGAGACGAACCCGGAGGCGCCCGGCAGCAGCTGCGAACCGATATTGTTCGCCCCGACCGCCTCCACCAGCCCGCCCCAGCCGCTGTGGCCATGAGTAAAGCAGCAGGCGTCGCTGTTGCCGGCCAGCGCTTCCACGAAGACGTTGGCCTTCGGCGTGATGGCTGCGGTTTTCTGACGAATCGTCTGCAGCTGATGGCGATAGTAATCGGTAAAGGCTTTGGCCTGGCTCTCGCGGTTAAGCACTTTGCCCAGCAGGTCGATGCTGGGGGCGGTATCTTTCGCCGGGTCGATCTCATAGTCGACAAACAGCACCGGAACGTGCAGGGCGCTAAGCTTGTCAATGACCCCGCTCTCCATCAGCGCAGGCCTGGCGCGCAGCTGGGCGATCATCAGATCCGGCTGGCGGGCGATGACGCTTTCAAGATCGACGTTCCCCTTGTCGCTGAAGCCCATGTCCAGAATCGTAGCCGACTGCGGCCACGCCGTTTTCAGCATCTGCCAGGTGGCAACATCCTGCTTTTTCGCCAGATTATTCCATGCCACCAGCCGCTTAAACGGATTGTCCCGGTCCAGCAGGGCGAGGGTCATAATGTCGCGACCATCCTGCAAAATAATACGCTGCGGCTCTTTGACCAGGGTGACCTGCCGGCCGTCAAGGTCGGTAACCGTCAGCGGATATTGGGTCGCATAGCTGAGGAAGGGCGTCGCGATCAGCGCAGTAAGCAACAGCGATCTTACTGATTTTCTTGCCATAAAAGGAGTTCCGTTTGCCAATTTATAAATATAATGATTCTGAGAATTATTCTCGGATAAACCTCAACGGCAAGTATATCAAGGGCAAATTTCACGAAATGTAACAAACGTGTTGGAAATTATGTGAACGCCGACAGGGCGCACGGCGGCAGCATTTTCTGCCATGATTGGAGGTCGAAAACGTTTTTCAGGCTAATTCCTAATGTCATCCCCGGTTCGCTGTGCCATCCTGAATGCGACTCATAACATGACATGTGAGAGAGGATATTATGAAAAAAGCAATGATTGCGTTATCGGCTATTCTGGTTGCGGCTCCGGTTTTTGCTGCGACAACACATGCAACAGAGGATACCGTCGCGGCGGCCAATGCCAACGCCAACACCGCCAAAGAGAAGCTGCACCAGGCCCAGCACGAGGGCGAAGAGCAGCAGCTGAAGGCGAAACATGCGGCCGAAGGCAAACAGGATAGCGTCGGCAGCCAGGTGAGCGAAGGCGCGCAGAAGACCTGGAACAAGACCAAAGAAGGGACTGAGAAAGGTTGGGATAAGACCAAAGAGGTCAGCGAAAAAGGCTGGAACGCCACCAAATCCGGCGCAGAAAAGGGCTGGGATAAAACCAAATCCGGCGCTGAAGAGTTAAAAAATAAAGTGACTGAATAAGTCCTGATAGCAGTCTGAATAAAGGTCGCGAGAGCGGCCTTTTTTATTGCTCGTCCTCCCCCATAATGCCTTCCCCGACAGCAGAAACCCCAGGTGCCAGGAATCGTCCTGGTTAAGCGGATACTCACTCTTTCTTCACATTTTCCCGTTACAAAGAACTTCAATCAGGAGGTGTAAGATGAAAAAGATGATTTCTCTGGCGGTAATGTTATCCACTGTGCTGAGCGTCCCGGCCTTTGCCGATGGCCCGAACGACGGCCATCGCCCGGGGCAGCCAACGGTGTGGCAGAACGGTCCGGATCATAATGGGCATGCGCCGCAGGGCGGACCTGACGCGCATCATCAGGGTGACCATGACCAGCGTGGTCCGGATCGTGACGCTCATGACAAACGCGATCAGGCTCGTCATGAGCAGGACCATTTCGCCTGGCGCGGTAACGATTTCCGCAAAGGCCACCCGGCTCCGGCGCCGTTCCGTGGCGATGAGTATCGCGTCCGTGACTGGAGCGACCGCGGCCTGCCGCCCCCGCCGGAGGGCCATCACTGGTCCTATATCGACGGTAACTATGTGCTGATCGCTGCGGCGACCGGGATCATCACCTCGATTCTGGTGAGCGGCGCCCTCGGCCACTAAATGCGCGTTTCCCAACGCCGGGCAGGGAACACCTGACCCGGCGATGGATCACCGCCGGGGCTACGGGTTCAGTTCGTCATCCGGCCAGTATTTATAGCCATTGACCATCGCCTGGGCGGCCAGCCCCTTGTCGGTGATTTCATAGACGTTCACTTTCGACGGCAGCGAGGAGGTGTCCTTCGCTACGCCGTTCGCGGAGGCGGCGATCGGCGCGATGCCTTTGTCATCATATTTCGCCGCGGCGTTCGCATCGGCGCCGACCATATATCCCTGGCGGATAAAGCGATCCAGGGCCGCTTTATCGTGGAAGACCAGCACCGTGCGCTGCTGCTTGATCCCTATTCCCAGACCGGCGCCGCCCTGGGCCATTTTCATATAGGTGTCCTTCCCGGAGGCCGTATCCCGCACCACGCCGTAGCCGCTGCCAAATCCGAACAGCAGGATCTTGCTGCTGTTATTGGCGAATACCGCATAACCCTTCGCATGCTGAATATCGCTGCGGGCCTCGGGCTGCAGAGTGTACAGTTTGTTGAGGGTTTCGTTGCGCATCTTCTGAATGCTGGCCCGCTGCTGGCTGGCGGTATCGCCCTGCGCGCTGCAGCCCGCCAGCGCGGTCATGGCGACGAGGAAAAGCGTCTGTAATTTCATAGAAATCTTTTTATTTAAATCTGAATATGGCCGGGGATGGTAGGGTAAATAATGGTTAATTCTCCATAAAATAAACGTTTATTTTTAAACTTCGCTGTTTTTAATGCTTATTGCACTGTTACGAACGCATTATTAAATAAGATGCCGCCATCGCCGGTATTAGAAATCCTGCTTGCATAAAGTTTTCACCACGATACCGTGTTAAGTCCTTACGATATTTCCCGGAGAGCGGCATGAGTGATTATGTAATTCCAGAAATTAAAGCGACGGAAGCGGAAATGATTTCTCTGCGTCATTATTTACATGCCAATCCGGAATTAAGTCTGGAAGAGTTTAATACCAGCGAACTGGTTGCCGGCAAGCTGACCGAGTGGGGCTACCAGGTGACGCGCGGCCTCGGCAAGACCGGCGTGGTCGGCAGCCTGAGCAAAGGCGACTCGCCGCGCACCATCGGCCTGCGCGCCGATATGGACGCTCTGCCGATTCATGAAACCACTGGTTTACCCTGGGCCAGCACGGTGTCGGGGAAAATGCACGCCTGCGGTCATGACGGTCATACCACCATTCTGCTGGCGGCGGCGAAATATATCGCCTCGCCGGCCTGTCAGTTCAACGGCACGGTGCATCTGATTTTTCAGCCGGCGGAAGAGGCTATCGGCGGCGCCGATTTAATGATTAAAGACGGCCTGTTCGAGCAGTTCCCCTGCGAACGCATTTTCGGTCTGCACAACATGCCGGGGCTGCCGGTGGGCAAGCTGGGCTTCTACGCCGGTAACTTTATGGCCTCGGCGGACACCGTCAAAATCACCCTTACCGGCTACGGCGGCCACGGCGCCCATCCGGAGCGCACCGTCGACCCGATCGTCGCCGGCGCGGCGCTGGTGATGGCTCTGCAGAGCATCGTGGCGCGCAACGTGCCGCCGGGCGAAACGGCGGTGGTCAGCGTCGGCACCTTCCAGGCCGGTATCGCCTCCAACGTTATTCCGGAGAGCGTGGTGATGGAGCTCAGCGTGCGGGCGATGAAGCCGGAAATCCGCGACCTGCTGATCAAACGTATTCACGAGCTCAGCGAATTTACCGCCAAAAGCTATGGCGCCAGCAGCGCAGTAGAGGTTTACGACTCCTACCCGGTATTAACCAACAGCCCCGAAGAGACTGATTTCGCCCGGGCGCTGGCGCTGGAGGTGTTTGGTCGCGAGGGGGTGCTGGAGTCGGTCTCGCCGATGAACGCCAGCGAGGACTTCGCCTTTATGCTGCGCGAACGTCCGGGCTGCTACTTCCTGCTGGGCAACGGCGAGCAGGGGGAGAAGGGCGGCTGCATGGTGCATAACCCCGGCTACGACTTCAACGATGACATTATCACCACCGGCGCGACGCTGTTCGCCCGCCTGGTGGAAAAGCACTGCCGTTAACCTCTGGAGAAGAACTGGAATGAAAAAATCACTGTTGCTATGGCTGGCGTTAATGGCGTCGACGTCGGCGCTGGCCGACGGGGGAAAGGCGATCCGCTTCGGCGTCGACCCGACCTTCGCGCCGTTTGAATGGAAGGATCCGCAGGGCAAGCTGGCGGGGTTTGATATCGATCTAGGCAACGCCATTTGCCAGCAACTGCAGGCGAAATGCGTGTGGGTGGAAAGCAATTTCGACGGCATTATCCCGGCGCTGAAGGCGCGGAAATTCGACGCTATCCTTTCCGGGATGTACATGACCGAGAAGCGTAAAGCGCAGATTGCCTTTAGCGACAAGCTGTATAACGGGCCGGTGTTCCTCGTGGCGCGTAAAAATACCCTGCAAGGCAATACGCCGGCGCAGCTGAAAGGCAAAACCATCGGCGTCGAGCAGGGTTCGGCGCAGGAGACTTACGTCAATCAGCACTGGCGTCCGCAGGGGATCAACATTGTGGCCTACCAGGGGGCCGATAGCGTGGTGCGCGATCTGGAGTCCGGGCGCATCGACGGCGCGGTGCTTTCCGGGATGATGGCCGACTACAGCTTCCTGCAGCAGCCGCAGGGTAAGGCATTCACCTTTGTCGGCGGCCATCTGCAGGATGATACGCTGTTTGGCGCCGGGGCGGCGATCGGCTTGCGTAAAGACGATGAGGCGCTGCGTCAGGAAATAAACGGCGCGATTGCGAAGATCCTTGCCGACGGCACCTATAAAAAATTAGCCAGCAAATATTTTAGCTTTGATGTTTATTCCGGGACATAATGTCTGAGTGTACCCGCGGGCAAGGATCGCCCGCCGTAAGATTCCTTTTCTGATTATCCAATCGACCTCCTCTCCTGACCCCTGTGGTTACCTGAGGGAAGCAGAATATAAGCTAAGGAGTACTCGGCATGATGACACGTCCCTTGGGCAAAACCGGATTTTCCATCGCCCCGTTAGTGTTTGGCGGTAACGTCTTTGGCTGGACCATTGATGAAAAAACCAGTTTTGCCCTTCTTGATGCTTTTGTTGACCATGGTTTTGACGCTATCGACACGGCGGATGTTTATTCCCGTTGGGCGGAGGGCAACCAGGGCGGCGAATCCGAAACCATAATCGGCCGCTGGCTGCAGGCGCGTCCCGGCATGCGCGATAAGGTCAAAATCTTCACCAAAGTCGGCTCCGATCTCGGCCTTCCTGGCCATAAGGGACTCAGCAAAGCCTGGATCCAGCAGGCGGTAGACGACTCCCTGCGCCGCCTTAATACCGACTACATCGACCTCTACTTTTCCCACTGGCCGGATCCGCAAACTCCGGTAGCGGAAACGCTGGAGGCTTTCCACAGCCTGCAGCAGGCGGGGAAAATTCGCGCGATGGGGGCCTCTAACCTCGATGCGATGCAGCTGGCGGGGGCGCTGGAGGTGGCGCGTAAGGGCGGCTTGCCTGCCTGGCAGGTGCTGCAGCCGGAATATAACCTCTACCACCGCTCCGCCTTTGAAGGCGCGCTGTGCGATCTCTGCGTCAGCCGTGATATCGGGGTGGTGACCTACTACAGCCTGGCCTCGGGGTTCTTAACCGGTAAGTACCGTCAGCCGTCGGATCTGGCGCAGAGTCAGCGCGGAGGAAAGATTGGTAAGTACCTGAATCCGCGCGGGATGCGGATTATCGATACCCTGGTGGCGGTCGCGGAGGAGCTTGGGGCGAAGCCGGCGGAAGTGGCCCTGGCGTGGCTGATCGGCCGCGAAGGGGTGACCGCGCCGATCGCCAGCGCCACCAGCGTGGCCCAGGTGGAAAGTTTTGCCCGCGCGGCGGCGCTGAGCCTGAGCGCGGAGCAGGTGGCGCGGCTGGACAGCGCCAGCGCCTGAGTCACTCCCTCTTCCCGGCGGGGAGAGGGTGGAAGGGCTATAAATGGCGCGGACCGCAGGCCGGGTAAGGCGTAGCCGGCATCCGGCAACATGACGGGTATCGAGCCTGATATCTTGCCCGGTGGCGCTGCACTTACCGGGCCTACGAGGTGTCAGCCTGTGAGAGGACCCCGTAGGCCGGGTCAGGCGCAGCCGCCACCCGGCATAAAACGGCTCCGTGCCCGCTGTC
>NZ_JBEAJA010000032.1:0-19181 GCF_040064755.1 Klebsiella sp. GB_Kp056
CTGTTTGTGTGAAGTGATTCACATCTGCCGTGTCAGTGGGAGCGCATTATAGGGAGTTCGCCGGAAGTAGCAAGGGTTAAAATAGAAAAATCTTATCGACCGCTCATTATTTGAACTTTTCGCTTATTCCTCTTCCTACCATTAAAGCCGCCATCCCAGTGTTCATGCGGCCTGCAGCGTAGCTAACTCGAAAATTGGTTTTTGGCAAAAATGTGATTTTTCTCTCTTACCCAACGCCATTATCGCGCCGATGGCGAATTAAGCGCCACTCTTGACCCACGACAAAGCGCCCGCCCAGCCCCCGTTTCTATAATCAGGCCCGTTTCTTCTTACTGGTAATAATCGATGGCTTATCAACTCAACATTAACTGGCCCGAGTTTTTAGAGAAATACTGGCAAAAGCAGCCGGTGGTTTTAAAAAACGCGTTTCCGGACTTCGTCGACCCGATTACCCCGGACGAGCTGGCCGGGTTAGCCATGGAGCCGGAAGTCGACAGCCGGCTGGTCAGTCTGGCCAACGGTAAATGGCAGGCCAGCAATGGACCTTTTGAACATTTCGATGGCCTGGGCGAGACCGGCTGGTCGCTGCTGGCCCAGGCGGTAAACCACTGGCATATGCCGGCCGCCGAGCTGGTGCGACCGTTCCGCGTACTGCCGGACTGGCGTCTGGACGACCTGATGATCTCCTTCTCCGTCCCCGGCGGCGGCGTCGGCCCCCATATCGATCAGTATGACGTCTTTATTATTCAGGGCATGGGCAGCCGCCGCTGGCGCGTGGGCGATAAGCTGCCGATGCGTCAGTTCTGCCCGCATCCCGCGCTGCTGCACGTCGACCCGTTCCCGCCGATTATTGATGAGGATCTGCAGCCGGGCGATATCCTCTATATTCCGCCGGGATTCCCGCACGATGGTATCACCCACGAAACCGCGCTGAACTACTCCGTGGGTTTCCGCGGGCCAAACGGGCGCGACCTGATCAGCAGCTTCGCCGACTATGTGCTGGAGAACGATCTCGGCGGCGAGCACTACAGCGATCCGGACCTCACCTGCCGCGAGCATCCGGGCCGGGTTGAAGAGTATGAACTCGAACGTCTGCGCGGCATGATGATCGACATGATTCGCCAGCCGGAAGACTTCAAGCAGTGGTTCGGCAGTTTCGTCACCACCCCGCGTCACGAGCTGGATATTGCGCCGGCGGAACCACCGTATGAAGAAGAGGAAGTCGTCGATGCGCTGCTGGGCGGCGAAAAACTTTCTCGCCTGAGCGGCCTGCGCGTTCTGCATATTGGCGACAGCTTCTTCGTGCATAGCGAACAGCTGGACACCACCGATGCCGAAGCGCTGGATGCATTATGCCGCTATACCTCATTAGGCCAGGAGGAGCTCGGCAGCGGCCTGCAAAACCCGGCGTTTGTGAGCGAACTGACGCGCCTGATTAATCAAGGCTACTGGTACTTCGAAGAGTAAGCCGCGGTACGACTACGGGCAGCCGCCTGGCGCTGCCCGCTGGCTATCAGCCGTTATTGCGCCTGTTTCGGCAGCACCACAATAAACCGCGTCGAGCGCAGATCGGACTGCGCCGCCACGCTGCCGTGGTGGGCGCTGACGATGGATTTCACAATCGCCAGGCCGATGCCGCTGCCCTCCCCTTTGCGCTGGCGCGAGGGGTCGACGCGATAGAAACGGTCAAACAGCCGCGGCAGATGTTCGGCGGCAATCGGCGTACCGGGGTTCTCCACCACCAGGCGGATCGTCTCCGCGCTTTCGCTCAGCGCGATCGTCACCGCCTGGCCAGCCGGGGTGTAGCGGATCGCGTTCGACAGCAAGTTGCTGATCGCCCGCCGCAGCATCAACGGATCGCCCGTCACCTGGCAGGGGCTGCCGTCAAAGCGCAGCGCTACCGCCTTCTCTTCCGCCCACGCCTCGAAAAACTCAAACACCTTATGCACCTCCTCAGCCAGATCCAGTTCCCGCTGTTCGGGGATCAGCTGGTTGTTATCGGCCTGGGCGAGGAACAGCATATCGCTGACCATCCGCGACATGCGCGAGAACTCTTCGAGATTGGAGTAGAGCACCTCTTCCAGCTCCGGCTGGCTGCGGCTCTGGCTTAAGGCGATTTCGGTTTGCGTCACCAGGTTGGTGATCGGCGTGCGGATCTCATGGGCGATATCGGCGGAGAAGTTCGACTGGCGGGTAAAGACATCCTCCATTCGCTCCAGCATATGGTTAAAGGACAGCGCCAGCCGCTCCAGTTCGATAGGCACCGCCTGCGGGTCGAGGCGCACGTCGAGATCCCGCGAGGTAATATTCTGGATCTGCCGGCTGATCTGGCGGATAGGCTTATGCCCCTGATAGACCACAAACAGCACGATGGCGATGATCAGCAGGCTGATTATCGACGCGGCGGAAATCAGCTTCGCTTTCAGCTCATTAATATAGTGCAGGTGAAAATCGATGGATAAGGCCATCAGCAGATGGTACGCCGGCTTGCCATCCGCCTGCTTGCCCAGCGGCAGCATGATCAGCCGCCAGGCACGGGTCTCCATTTGATGATTATCGTGCGCCATTGCCCGCGGCTGCGGGTCGGTCCATGAAATCACATTCCCGTCGCGCAGCTGCATCGCCAGGCCTGGCGTACTCAGCATATGGCTGAGATCCGGTCCGTTGGGCGACTGGAACAGAATATTGCCCTGCCCATCGTCCAGGCAGATAAAGACGTTGGCGTAGCCCGCAATGATATTCTTCACGATCTCCAGCCGCCGCGCCTGCGGGTAGTCAGCGTGGTCGAGGACCGTCTCCAGGGTGGTGCTGAGCTGCCTGAGATCGTGAACGTCGCGCTCTTCAAAATGCGCCTTCACCGAATGGATCATGATCCAGGTGAAGGCAAAGAAGGCGATGATGGTGGCGAGGCTAATAAAGAAACTCAGCCGGGTGGCCAGGGAAAAGGGGCGCTTAGCGACCATCCGGCACCTCAAGCATATAGCCGACGCCGCGCACAGTCTGGATCAGCTTCGGCTCGAAGTCGTTATCGATTTTGGCGCGCAGCCGCTTCACCGCCACATCTATCGCGTTGGTATCGCTGTCGAAATTCATATCCCACACCTGCGAGGCAATCAGCGAACGCGGCAGCACTTCGCCCTGATGGCGCAGGAAGAACTCCAGCAGAGTGAACTCCTTGCTGGTCAGGGTGATGCGGGTGGCGCCGCGCGTCACCTTACGGCTGACCAGATCGACGCTGAGATCCGCCGCCTGAAACTGGCTTTCGACAATGACCGCCGCCCCGCGACGCAGCAGCGTCCGCACCCGCGCCAGCAGTTCCGCAAAGGCGAACGGCTTCACCAGATAGTCGTCGGCGCCCAGCTCCAGGCCCTTCACCCGATGCTCAATGGTGCCTAACGCGGTAAGCAGCAGGATCGGCATGCCTTTCCCGGCGGCGCGCAGCATGCGCACGATATCCCAGCCGTTCACGTCCGGCAGCATGATGTCGAGGATCAGCAGATCATAGTCGCCGGTCATCGCCAGGTGATAGCCGTTAAGGCCGTTATCGGCCAGGTCGACGACGAAGCCAGCCTCGGTAAGCCCTTTGGTCAGGTACTCCCCGGTTTTCTTCTCATCTTCGACAATCAATATCTTCACCGCCGGCTCCTTCACGCGCGTTCTGTGCGGGTATTCAATTTTAGAGGAGCGCCTCCGGATAGCAATGAAATATCAGGAAAATGACAGCTTTGTCATTTTCCTGTCACGTCCTGAACAGAGGCCGCTACGTAAAGTAGCCGCCATGGATAAATCGTCGAAAACGTCTGCCGCCATGCGCCCAATAACGCTTCTTACCCTCAGCGTGATACTCGCCTTAACCGGCTGTGTCTCGCTCGCTCCGGACTACCAGCGCCCCGCCGCGCCGGTACCGCAGCAGTTCTCTCTCAGCCAGAACAAGCTGGTTCCCGCAACCGCGAGCTATCAGGAGACCGGCTGGCGAACCTTTTTCTTCGACCCGCAGGTGAAAAGCCTGATAGGCACCGCGCTGACCAACAACCGCGATCTGCGGATGGCGACGCTGAAAGTGCAGGAAGCCCGCGCCCAGTATCGGGTGACCGATGCCGACCGCTACCCGCAATTGAACGGTGACGGTAGCACCACCTACGGCGGCAAGCTTAAAGGCGACACCACCACCAGCAGCGATTACGCCGCCGGGCTGAATCTCAACTATGACCTCGACTTCTTTGGCCGGCTGAAAAACCTCAGCGAGGCCGACCGGGAGAACTTCTTCGCCAGCGAAGAGGCACGGCGCGCAGTGCATATCCTGCTGATTGCTAACGTTTCACAAAGCTACTTCAACCAGCGGCTGGCGGCAGCGCAGCTGCAGGTGGCCAACGACACCCTGCAAAACTATCAGCAGTCTTATGCGTTCGTTGAAAAACAGCTGCTGACCGGCAGCACCACCGTCCTGGCGCTGGAGCAGGCGCGGGGGATGATCGAGAGCACCCGCGCCGAGATCGCCAGGCGGCAGGGCCAGCTGGCGCAGGCTAATAACGCTCTGCAGCTGTTGCTCGGTAGTTATCAACATCTGCCGGACGATAGCGCCAGCAGCGCCGTCGACCTGCAAGGCGTAACCCTGCCGCCGTCGCTCTCTTCAGCGATCCTGCTGCAGCGGCCGGATATTTTAGCGGCCGAACACAGCCTGCGGGCGGCCAACGCCAACATCGGCGCCGCGCGGGCGGCCTTCTTCCCGTCGATCACCCTGACCAGCTCGCTCTCCGGCAGCAGCAGCGAGCTCGCCAGCCTGTTTAACGCCGGCAGCGCGATGTGGAACTTCATCCCCAAAATCGACATTCCGATTTTCAACGCCGGGCGCAATCAGGCCAACCTCGATCTGGCGGAGATCCGCCAGCAGCAGCAGGTGGTCAACTACGAGCAAAAAATTCAGTCCGCTTTTAAGGAAGTGGCCGACGCGCTGGCCCTGCGCCAAAGCCTGGCCGATCAGATCGCCGCCCAGGAGCGCTATCTCGCTTCACTCAATATCACCCTGCAGCGCGCCACCGCGCTCTATCGCCACGGCGCGGTCAGCTACATCGAAGTACTGAGCGCCCAGCGCGACATTTTCACCACCCGACAAACCCTGCTGGAACTCAACTATTCCCGTCAGGCAAATGAAATCACCCTGTTCACCGCCCTCGGCGGCGGCTGGATGGAATAACCCGAGGAGTCTTGATTATGAATTCACTGTCTAAAGTCGCCCTGTTCACTCTGATTTCTGGCGCGGTGTTCGCCGCCCAGGCCGCCGACCCGCACGCCGGCATGGCGATGCACGAACAGCCCGCCGCCGCGCAGACGCAAAGCATCAGCGGCAAAGGGGTCATTAAAGCCATTGATATGGATAGCAAAAAAATCACCATTGCCCACGAAGCCATCCCGGCGGTGAACTGGCCGCCGATGACCATGCGCTTCACCATCACCCCGCAGACCCAGCTCAACAATGTGAAGGACGGCGACAGCGTGGACTTCACCTTCGTTCAGCAGGGCAATCTGTCGCTGTTACAGGATATCCGCGCCCACTAATGGCCCGGCGACGGTAGGCTCCTCAACAACTGAATGGACGACACATGGCATCCCTGACACTGAAAAACACGGCGCTGATCCTCGGCAGCATGGCGATCGGCGGCGCGCTCACCGCAGCGCTGTATACCCGGATGGCGCCGCCCCTCGACGCTGCCGCCGCCGCCCCGGCGGCCGAGCAGCAGCGAAAAGTGCTGTTCTGGTACGACCCGATGTACCCGAACACCCGCTTTGATAAACCGGGTAAATCGCCGTTTATGGATATGGACCTGGTGCCGAAATACGCCGATGAGGAGAGTGCCGCCGCCGGTGCGCCGGGGGTGCGTATCGACCCGACGCAGACCCAGAATCTCGGGGTGAAAACCGCCGCCGTCACCCGCGGGCCGCTGCGCTACGCCCAGACCTTCCCGGCCAACATCAGCTACAACGAGTACCAGTACGTGATTATGCAGGCGCGGGCGGCGGGCTTTATCAATAAAGTCTATCCCCTGACCGTCGGCGACAAAGTGCAACAAGGTACGCCGCTGCTGGAACTGACCATCCCGGACTGGGTGGAAGCGCAGAGCGAATACCTGCTATTGCAGGAGACCGGCGGCACCGCCACCCAGGTCGAGGGGATCCTCGAGCGGCTGCGTCTCGCCGGAATGCCGGACGACGATATCCGCCGCCTGAAAGCCACGCGCAAGATCCAGACCCGCTTCACCCTCAAGGCGCCCATCGACGGGGTGATCACCGCCTTCGATCTGCGCGCCGGAATGAACATCGCCAAAGATAACGTGGTGGCGAAAATTCAGGGCATGGACCCGGTGTGGGTCAGCGTGGCGGTCCCCGAGTCCATCGCCTGGCTGATTAAAGACGCCTCGCAGTTCCGCATTCAGGTTCCCGCCTGGCCGGACAAAACCTTCCGCATCAGCAAATGGACGATTCTCCCCAGCGTCGATAGCGCCACCCGCACCCTGCAGCTACGCCTGCAGGTGAACAACCCGGATGAAGCGCTGAAGCCGGGGATGAACGCCTATCTGCAGCTAACCAGTGACAGCGAACCGATGCTGCTGATCCCCTCCAAAGCGCTGATCGACAGCGGCAGCGAGCAGCGGGTGATCACCATGGATAACGAGGGCCGCTTCGTGCCGAAGCAGGTCCAGGTTTTCCATGAATCCAATGGCGTCACGGCCATTCGCAGCGGGCTGAAGGAGGGCGAGAAGGTGGTCGCCAGCGGCCTGTTCCTGATCGACTCGGAAGCCAATATCGCCGGCGCGCTGGAGCGCATGCGCGCGCAGGCCCCTGATGCCGCTGCCGCCCACGCGCACTGAGGAACGGAACAATGATTGAATGGATTATCCGCCGCTCGGTGGCCAACCGCTTCCTGGTGATGATGGGCGCGCTGTTTCTCAGCCTCTGGGGGACCTGGACCATCGTCCACACCCCGGTGGACGCCCTGCCGGATCTCTCCGACGTACAGGTGATCGTCAAAACCAGCTATCCGGGGCAGGCGCCGCAGATTGTCGAAAACCAGGTCACCTGGCCGCTAACCACCACCATGCTGTCGGTGCCCGGCGCCAGAACGGTGCGCGGCTTCTCGCAGTTTGGCGACTCTTATGTGTATGTGATTTTTGAAGACGGCACCGACCCTTACTGGGCGCGCTCGCGGGTGCTGGAGTATCTCAACCAGGTGCAGGGCAAACTGCCCGCCGGAGTCAGCGCCGAAATGGGCCCGGACGCCACCGGCGTCGGCTGGGTCTTCGAGTACGCGCTGGTCGACCGCAGCGGCAAGCACGATCTCGCCGAACTACGCTCCCTGCAGGACTGGTTCTTAAAATATGAGCTGAAAACCATTCCTAACGTCTCGGAAGTGGCGTCGGTGGGCGGCGTGGTCAAGGAGTACCAGATAGTTGTCGACCCGATGAAGCTGACCCAGTACGGCATCAGCCTCGGCGAGGTGAAATCGGCGCTGGACGCCTCTAACCAGGAGGCGGGCGGCTCTTCGGTCGAACTGGCGGAAGCCGAATATATGGTGCGCGCCAGCGGCTATCTGCAGACCCTCGACGACTTCAAAAACATTGTACTGAAAACCGGCGATAACGGCGTGCCGGTCTATCTCGGCGACGTCGCGCGGGTGCAGGTCGGCCCGGAGATGCGCCGCGGCATTGCCGAACTGAACGGCGAAGGCGAAGTGGCCGGCGGCGTGGTGATCCTGCGCTCCGGCAAGAACGCCCGGGAAGCGATCTCGGCGGTCAAAGAAAAACTGGCGTCGCTGCAAAGCAGCCTGCCGGAAGGGATTGAAGTGGTCACCACCTACGACCGCAGCCAGCTTATCGACCGCGCCATCGATAACCTCAGCCACAAGCTGCTGGAAGAGTTTATCGTCGTCGCCCTGGTCTGCGCCCTGTTCCTGTGGCACGTGCGCTCGGCGCTGGTGGCGATTATCTCCCTGCCGCTCGGCCTGTGCTTCGCCTTTATCATGATGCATTTCCAGGGGCTCAACGCCAACATCATGTCGCTGGGCGGGATCGCCATTGCGGTGGGGGCGATGGTCGATGCCGCCATTGTGATGATTGAGAACGCCCACAAGCGGCTGGAGGAGTGGACGCATCAGCATCCGGGAGAGAAGCTCGGCAACGACAGGCGCTGGAAAATCATTACCGATGCCTCGGTGGAGGTTGGCCCGGCGCTGTTTATCAGCCTGCTGATCATCACCCTGTCGTTTATCCCCATTTTCACCCTCGAAGGCCAGGAGGGCAAACTGTTCGGTCCGCTGGCCTTCACCAAAACCTGGTCGATGGCCGGAGCGGCGCTGCTGGCGATCATGGTGATCCCGATCCTGATGGGCTTCTGGATCCGCGGCAGGATCCCGGCGGAGAGCAGCAACCCGCTGAACCGCTTTTTGATCCGCATTTACCATCCGCTGCTGCTGAAGGTCCTGCACTGGCCGAAGACCACCCTGCTGATCGCGCTCCTGTCGATCCTGACGGTTGTCTGGCCGCTTAACCGGGTCGGCGGCGAGTTTCTGCCGCAGATCAACGAGGGCGATCTGCTGTATATGCCGTCAACACTGCCCGGGATCTCCGCCTCGCAGGCGGCGGATATGCTGCAGAAGACCGACAAGCTGATCATGACGGTGCCGGAGGTGGCGCGGGTGTTCGGCAAAACGGGTAAGGCAGACACCGCTACCGACTCAGCGCCGCTGGAGATGGTGGAGACCACCATTCAGCTTAAACCGCAGGATCAATGGCGGCCGGGGATGACCATGGAGAAGATCGTCGACGAACTGGACAAGACCGTGCGCCTGCCGGGGCTGGCGAACCTGTGGGTACCGCCGATCCGCAACCGCATCGACATGCTCTCCACCGGCATCAAGAGCCCGATCGGCATTAAAGTTTCCGGCACTAACCTGGCCGATATCGACGCCATCGCCGGGCAAATTGAGGGGGTGGCGCGCAGCGTGCCGGGCGTGACCTCGGCGTTAGCCGAGCGGCTGGTGGGCGGGCGCTACCTCGACATTGATATTCAGCGTGAGAAGGCGGCCCGCTACGGGATGACCGTCGGCGACGTGCAGCTGTTCGTCTCGTCCGCTATCGGCGGGGCGATGGTCGGCGAAACGGTGGAGGGCGTCGAGCGCTATCCGATCAACATCCGCTATCCGCAGAGCTACCGCGACAGCCCGCAGACCCTGCGCCAGCTGCCGATCCTCACCCCGCTGAAGCAGCAGATCGTCCTCGGCGACGTCGCCGAGGTGAAGGTGGTCAGCGGGCCATCGATGCTGAAGACCGAGAACGCCCGCCCCACCAGCTGGATCTACATCGACGCCCGCGACCGTGACATGGTGTCGGTGGTGCACGATCTGCAGCAGGCCATCGGCAAGGAGGTGAAGCTGAAGCCGGGCATCAGCGTGTCGTATTCCGGGCAGTTTGAGCTGCTGGAGCGCGCCAATCAGAAGCTGAAGCTGATGGTGCCGATGACGCTGATGATTATCTTTGTGCTGCTGTACCTGGCGTTCCGCCGCGTCGGCGAGGCGCTGCTGATCATCGCCAGCGTGCCGTTCGCCCTTGTGGGCGGGATCTGGTTCCTCTACTGGATGGGCTTCCATCTGTCGGTGGCCACCGGCACCGGCTTTATCGCCCTGGCCGGCGTGGCCGCGGAGTTTGGCGTGGTGATGCTGATGTACCTGCGCCACGCCATCGAGGCGGAGCCGGCGCTGGAGAACCCGCAGACCTTCAGCTCCGGGAAGCTCGACGAGGCGCTGTATCAGGGGGCAGTACTGCGCGTGCGGCCGAAGGCGATGACCGTGGCGGTGATTATCGCCGGCCTGCTGCCGATTTTGTGGGGCACCGGCGCCGGGTCGGAGGTGATGAGCCGCATCGCCGCGCCGATGATTGGCGGAATGATCACCGCCCCGCTGCTGTCGCTGTTTATTATTCCGGCGGCGTATAAGCTGATGTGGCTGTCCCGGCATCGGGACAAGCGCGGCCGCTAGCCCACCGCGTTTACGCCGGTCCGGGAAATTGGCTATAGTGGCGCCATTCTTCTGGCCGGCGTGAACGTCCCTATGAATCTGAACCTGGTATGTTATTCCCTGCTGCTGCTCACCGCTGTGGGCAGCGC
This sequence comes from Klebsiella sp. GB_Kp056, assembly GCF_040064755.1. Lineage (NCBI taxonomy): Bacteria > Pseudomonadati > Pseudomonadota > Gammaproteobacteria > Enterobacterales > Enterobacteriaceae > Klebsiella > Klebsiella sp. GB_Kp056. Next base: position 10,156 of record NZ_JBEAJA010000032.1, read on the forward strand.
CCTGCTCCCCTACCCGCTGGCGATGTGGTTTTTACTGAGCAGCCTTCTGACATGGCTTATCTATGGCGCCGACAAGCTGGCGGCGCGCAAAGCCTGGCGACGGGTGCCGGAAACCACGCTGCTGGTGCTCGGCCTGGCGGGAGGCTGGCCGGGGGCGATCTTCGGCCAGCAGTGTTTTCGCCATAAAACGCAAAAGCAGCCCTTCCGGACGTGGTTTTTCATCAGCGTGGCGCTGAACGTGGCGGCGCTGGCCGGGCTGTATGCGGTTTACTCTGGCATGCTCAGTCGCTAAGGGGCGAGGCTAGCGCGGCGTCTGGCGGATCCACACCAGTCGATCGACGTCAAAGCCCAGTTCGCGCGCGGTATTCAGGTAATCCTGCTTCACCGCCGCCGGAATGGTGGGGGTACGCGACAGGATCCACAGATAGTCGCGGTTGGGGCCGCTGACCAGCGCATACTGGTAGTCGTCGTCCAGACGGATCACGTTATAGCCGCCGTAGAACGGCCCGAAGAACGACACCTTCAGCGCCGCTGTCGTGGGGGCGCCGGTGAAATAGGCTTTCCCGTCGCTCTCATTCCAGCGTTTTTTGACCGGGTCATAACCGCGATTGACGACGCTGATCCCCCCGTCGCTGCGGGCGCCGTAGGTGGCGGTCACCTGCTCCAGGCCTCGCTCGAAGCGATTCTCCAGGCGGGCGACCTCATACCATTTCCCGAGGTAACGGCTGGCGTCAAACCCGCTAATCGGCTGAACGCCCTTCGGCGGGGTGGGCGATTTGCAGGCCACCAGGGTCAACGCGATAGCGACGCCAGTGACAACAGGCCATAGCTTCATGAGAACTCCTTTCATTTACGCGGTTGGGAAAAGTGTAGTGCAAAGCCGCTACACTTCACGCCAGCCGACGTGATTCGTAGTATATTGAGAATATTCTTTGTTAACAGGTGGCCTCCATGCCTTACTCCATCGGCGAATTTGCCCGACTTTGCGGGATAAATGCGACCACGCTTCGCGCCTGGCAGCGCCGCTATGGCCTGCTCAAGCCGCTGCGCACCGATGGTGGACACCGTCTGTACAGCGATGACGACGTCCAGCAGGCGCTTAAAATCCTCGACTGGGTGAAAAAAGGGGTGCCGGTCAGCCAGGTGAAGCCCCTGCTGTCGCGCCCCGGCGCCCGGCGCACCAACAACTGGCTGACGCTGCAGGAGACCATGCTGCAGCGGCTGAAAGAGGGAAAAATCGAGTCCCTGCGCCAGCTGATCTACGATGCCGGCCGCGAATATCCGCGCCAGGAGCTGGTGACCGAGGTGCTGCGTCCGCTGCGCAGCCAGGTCTCCGCCAACGTACCGGCCATCATGACCCTGCGCGAAATCCTCGACGGCATCATCATCGCCTACACCTCGTTTTGCCTCGAAGGCGACAAGAAGGCGCCCGGGGACAACTTTCTGATCACCGGCTGGCACCTGACCGACGCCTGCGAAATCTGGCTTGAAGCGCTCAAACGCACCGGCCAGGGCCATCGCATCGACGTCCTGCCGGTGCCTCCCGCCGCCCTGGCGCCGGAGATTTTCCCCCAGCGCAACTGGCTGCTGGTCACCAGCGGCAAACTCTCCGCAGCTCGTCAGAGGCAGGTCGAACTCTGGCAGCAGCAGGTCGTCTCCCTCGAGGTGATCCCGCTCTAACCCCCGGTTTTCACTTCCCCCCACTCTCTGTTCCGCCTGCGCCCGGCGGCGCGGCGGGCGCACGTTTGCCCTTCGTGCAACCCGCGATTTTCACCCTTTAAAACACTAATCATAAAAACCTGATTTTAAACATAAATAAAATATATTTTTCCACAAACTTGGACAAATAATTTTATTTGTGTAAGTTTTAAGTATGCCATTACGCCACCGTGTTTAGCCAGGATGTGATCCATGAGCACCACGCCGTCCGTCATTCGTCGTTTCGTTGAGTACTACGCCGGGCTGGATGCGCAGCCGCCCACGGCGCTGGCCGCGCTGTACCATCCGGACGCGACGCTGAGCGATCCTTTTGGCCAGCACCAGGGGCTGTTCGCCATCCAGCGCTACTTTACCCATCTGCTGGCCAACGTGGAGCAGTGCCGGTTCACCATCGACGCGCCGCTCTGCGACGGTCAGCGGTTCGCCGTAACCTGGACCATGCACTGGTCGCATCCGCGTATTGCCGGCGGAGAAACCCTGGCCCTGCCGGGCTGCTCGGTGGTGGACATCGCCGGGGAGCAGGTTCTCCACCAGCGCGACTACTACGACGCCGGGGAGATGATCTACGAGCATCTTCCCCTGCTGGGCTGGGCGGTACGCGGCGTGAAGCGGAGGGTGCGCTCATGATGACGGTGCTTATCACTGGCGCCAGCTCCGGGATCGGCGCCGGCCTGGCGAAATCCTACGCGGCGGATGGCCACCTGGTCATCGCCTGCGGGCGCGATGCTTCGCGCCTGACGGCGCTGCAGCAGTTCAGCCCCAACATCAGCGCGCGCCTGTTCGATATGACAGACAGGGACGCCTGTCGCCAGGCGCTGACGGGCTGTTTTGCCGACCTGATCATTCTCTGCGCCGGCACCTGCGAATACCTCGACCACGGGCAGGTGGATGCCGCCCTCGTGGAGCGGGTGATGGCCACCAACTTCCTCGGGCCGGTGAACTGCCTGGCGGCGCTGCAGACGCAGCTGGAGGCAGGCGATCGGGTGGTGCTGGTCAGCTCCATGGCGCACTGGCTGCCCTTCCCGCGCGCGGAAGCCTATGGCGCCTCCAAGGCGGCGCTGACCTGGTTTGCCAATAGCCTGCGTCTGGACTGGGAGCCGAAAGGGGTCGCCGTCACGGTGGTCTCTCCAGGCTTCGTCGACACCCCGCTGACGCGCAAAAACGACTTTGCCATGCCCGGCCGGGTGAGCGTCGATCGGGCGGTGGCGGCGATCCGCCACGGCCTGGCGAAGGGCAAAAACCACATCGCCTTCCCCACCGGCTTCAGCCTGGCCCTGCGGCTGCTGGCCAGCCTGCCGTCAGGTATACAGCGCCTGCTGTTGCGCAGGATGGTGCGCTCATGAACATCGCCATCATCGGCAGCGGCATCGCCGGGCTGACCTGCGCCTGGCGGCTGGCCGGACACCATCAGGTGACGCTGTTCGAAGCGGGCGCCGCGCCGGGCGGCCACACCGCCACCGTGGATGTCGCCACGCCGCAGGGCACCTGGGCCATCGATACCGGATTTATTGTCTACAACGATCGCACCTATCCGCGCTTTATGGGCCTGCTCAGCGAGCTGGGGATCGACGGGCAAAAAACGCAGATGAGCTTCTCGGTCCACAACCCGGCCAGCGGCCTGGAGTACAACGGCCACAGCCTGACCTCGCTCTTCGCCCAGCGGCGCAATCTGCTGAAGCCGGCCTTCTGGGGGCTGCTGAGCGAGATCGTCCGCTTCAACCGGCTGGCGAAACTGGCGCTGACCGAGGCGCTGGATCCGGGGGCGACGCTGGAGAGCTTCCTCGCCCGCCATCGCTTCAGCCCCTTCTTCGCCCGCCACTATATCCTGCCGATGGGGGCGGCCATCTGGTCGTCGTCGCTGCAGGAGATGCGCCGCTTCCCGCTGCCGCTGTTTTTGCGCTTCTTTGAACACCACGGCCTGCTGGACATTCGCGATCGCCCGCAGTGGTACGTGGTGCCCGGCGGTTCCCGGGAATACGTTCGCGCCCTGCTCGCCAGGCTCGGCGACCGCCTGGACCTGCGGCTCAACGCGCCGGTGCAGCAGGTGGAGCGCCACCCGACAGGGGTTACCCTGCGGCTGGCGTCCGGGAAGGCGCATTTTGACCAGGTGATCTTCGCCTGCCACTCCGCGCAGGCGCTGGCGATGCTGGCGGCACCCACCGACGCCGAACGCGAAGTTCTCGGGGACATCGGCTGGCAGCGCAACGAGGTGGTGCTGCACAGCGATCCGCGCTGGCTGCCGGCGCGTCAGCGCGCCTGGGCCAGCTGGAACTATCGCCTGAGCGACGGGGATCGGGCACGGGCCTGCGTCACTTACAACATGAATATTCTCCAGGGGCTGCCCGCGGGCGCGCCGCTGTTCTGCGTCACCTTGAACCCGGACGCGCCGGTGGACGAGCGCTACGTCTGGCAGCGCTTCGTCTATGAGCATCCGCTGTTTAACCCGCAAAGCTGGTCGGCCCAGCTGCGGCGCGACGAGATTAACGGCCAGCAGCGGAGCTGGTACTGCGGGGCCTACTGGTACAACGGCTTTCATGAGGACGGGGTGCGCAGCGCGCTCGACGTGGTGCAGGGCATCGCCGCGGCGGAGGGCAACTGAAATGAACAGCTGCCTCTATCAGGGCGTCCTGCGCCACCGTCGCCTGCAGCCGAAGGCGCACCACTTCGTCTACCGCCTGTTTATGGCCTGGCTCGACCTCGACGAACTGGACAGGCTGCCTGAGGCGGGCATCCGTCGCAACCGCCTGGCCGCCGCCGCCTGGTACGACGCCGATTATCCGCTGGGCGCGCCGCTGAAGGCTCAGGCGCTGAACCGGCTGGAGAGCCTGACCGGTTGCCGCCCGGCGGGACGCGTGATGCTCCTGACCCAGCTGCGCTACTTCGGCTTCCATTTTAATCCGGTCAACTTTTACTACTGCTATGACGAGGCCGACACCCTGCGCTGGGTGCTGGCCGAAGTGCGCAACACGCCGTGGAATGAGCGTCATTACTACGCGGTGGACGGCCAGCAGGCGCGCCCGCTGGAGAAAGCCTTTCACGTTTCGCCGTTTAACCCGATGGACATGGTCTATCACTGGCGCTTCAACGCGCCCGGCAAAACGCTGCACATGCATATTGAAAACCATCAGGCCAGCAAGGTGTTCGACGCCACGCTGGCCCTGAGCCGCGTGCCGTTAACCCGCGCCAACCTGCGCGGGCTGCTGCTGCGTCTGCCGATGATGACCCTGAAAACCGTCCTCGCCATCTACTGGCAGGCGCTGCGGCTGTGGCTGAAGCGCGTGCCGCTGTACAACCATCCTGTCAGCAGGAGTGAACGCTCATGACCGATCCCGTCTTTGCGCTTGAACCCGATGTGCCGCGCAACGTGCGGCTCGCGCGCTGGCTGCTCTTTCGTCTGTTGAGCGGCCTCCGCGAAGGCTCGCTCACCGTGCGCGAAGGGGCGCAGACTTTTCATTTTGGCGACCCCGCCGCTGCGCTGCGCGCCGAGGCGCGGGTCTGCACGCCGGAGGTGTACTGGCGCCTGCTGACCGGCGGCAGCCTGGCGGCGGCCGAGGCCTGGATGGACGGCGACTGGGAGAGCCACCAGCTGACGGCGCTGCTGCAGATCCTTGCGCGCAACGGCGAGGTGCTGGGGCGTCTGGAGCGCGGCTTTCGTCTGCTGGGCAAGCCCGTCGCCCGCCTGCGCCACTGGACCCGCCGCAACACCCGCGCTCAGGCGCGGGAGAACATCGCCGCCCACTACGACCTCGGCAACGAATTTTATGCCCACTTTCTGGATGACGATCTGCTCTACTCCAGCGCGCTGTTTGCCGACGACCAGCAGGATCTGACCCAGGCCCAGCGGGCCAAGATGGCGCGCCTGTGCGACCAGCTGGCGCTCACTCCCGGCGATCATCTGCTGGAGATTGGCACCGGCTGGGGGGCGCTGGCCGAGTACGCCGCCCGCCATTACGGCTGCCGGGTCACCACCACCACCCTCTCCCGTGAGCAGCACCGCTGGGCTACCGAGCGCATGGCCCGCGCCGGGCTGCAGGATCGCGTCGAGGTGCTGCTCTGCGACTACCGCGATCTGCGCGGCGAGTACGACAAACTGGTGTCGGTGGAGATGATTGAGGCGGTGGGCCAGCGCTACCTGCCAGCCTTTTTCCGCACCTGCCAGGCGCGCCTGCGCCCGGGCGGCAAAATGGCCCTGCAGGCGATCACCATCCAGGATCAGCGCTATCGCGAGTACAGCAAAAGCGTCGATTTTATCCAGCGCTACATCTTCCCGGGCGGCTTTTTGCCCAGCATCACGGCAATGAGCGAGCTGATGACCCGCCATACCGATTTTGTGGTGCGCAACCTGTTCGACATGGGCCCGGACTATGCCCGCACCCTGGCGCACTGGCGGCAGCGTTTTACCCACGCCTGGCAGGATATTGAAAAGCTCGGCTTTGATGAGCGCTTCCGCCGGATGTGGCTCTACTACTTCGGCTACTGCGAAGCCGGATTTAACGCCCGCACCATCAGCGTGGTGCAGCTCACCGCGGAGCGGGTATGACACGCCCGGCGCAGCACCTGCTGATGGCCCTCGCGTTCGATGTTTACTGGACGCTGGTGGTGATGTTGCGCGAGCGCGGCCTGCTGATCTGGCTGACGCTGGCGCTGTTCGCCTGGCTGCGGTTGCCGGCGGCCAGTCGTCCGCCCGCTCTGCTGCTGGCCGCGGCGGGCTGCGGGCTGGACGCCTGCTGGGCGCTGGCGGGGCTGATTGATTTTCCCGGCGACAGCCTGCTGCCCCTGTGGATGGTGGCCCTGTGGCTGATGTTCGCCGTCGTCTGGACCCGGCTGACCCGCACCACGACGCTTCCCGGCTGGGTGCTGGCCGCGGCGGCCACCGTCGGCGGCCCGGTGGCCTACCTGATCGGCGCTCGCCTCGGAGCCATGACCCTGCTGGTACCGACGGCGCTTGCCGTGGCCGCCATGGCCTGCGGCTGGCTGGTGCTCATGCTGTTGTTCCATCTGGGGATGGGGAGGCAAAAATGAGATTCGCCCTGTTACTGCTGTGGCTGAGCGCCCTCGCCCCGGCGGCCCACGCCGCCGACTGGCTGACGTGGCGCCGCGTCGGCGAGGCGACCCTCACCTGGGGGCCGTTCACCGTCTATCACTCACAGCTGCGCACGCCCAATGGCCGGTATGCCGGCCCGCAGCAGGATCGGGCGCTGATCATCACCTACCGGCGCGACATCGATCGCGAGGCGCTGGTGGAGGCCACCCGCGACCAGTGGCAAGCGCAGGGCATTCTGCAGCAGGAGCCGCGCAGCGAAGCCTGGCTGCGCATGCTGCAGGGGATCTGGCCGGACGTTGCGTCGGGCAGCCAGCTGGCGTTCGTGGTCAGCGGCGGCGAGGGGCAGTTCTGGTACCGCGCCAGCGCCGCGCAGACCGCCTTTACCCCGCTCGGCCCGCGCCAGTCGGCGGCGTTCAGCACCCGCTTTCTCGCCATCTGGCTCGATCCCAGCACCACTTATCCCGAACTGCGTCAGCAGTTGATCGGAGGTACACCATGAAACGCATTCTGACCCGTGGCCTGGCGCTGCTGATGCTGATGCTCGCCGGCTGCAGCACCGAGGTCACCGAGTACCGGCAGCAGCAGCCCGCCCTCGACATCTTCCACTATTTTCAGGGCCAAACCGAGGCGTGGGGGATGGTGCAGGATCGCCGCGGCAAACAGCTGCGCCGCTTCCATGTAGCGATCGATGGCGACGTCGTCGGCGACACCCTGACGCTCCATGAGCGCTTTGTCTATGACGATGGCGAGAAACAGCAGCGGGTGTGGCGCATTCGCCGCACCGGCGATAACCGTTATCAGGGCACCGCCGGGGATATCGAAGGCGTGGCCAGCGGCCAGGCGGCAGGCAATGCCTTTCACTGGCGCTACAGCATGAACGTCGAGGCCAGCGGCAGCCGGTGGCTGTTGCACTTTGACGACTGGATGTTCCTGCAGGACGGCAGCCATTTGTTTAACAAAACCGAGATGAAGAAATTCGGCATTACGGTGGCCACCGTGACCCTTTTCTTTACCCGAACCACAGCAGAAGAGAGGACAGCGCCATGAACACGCAACCTGTCATTGGGATCAGCGGATGTTTAACCGGCTCAGCCGTGCGATTCGACGGCGGGCATAAGCGTATGGGCTTTGTGATGGATGAGCTCGCGCAGTGGGTGGCGTTTAAGCCCGTCTGCCCGGAGATGGCGATCGGCCTGCCCGTTCCCCGCCCGGCGCTCCGGCTGGTGCAGACCCCGGTCGGGGAGATCCGCATGCGCTTCAGCCACGCCCCGCACGAGGATGTGACGGAGAAGATGGCCGATTTCGCCAACGCCCATCTGGCAACCCTGGGCGAGCTGTCGGGCTTTATCGTCTGCGCCAAATCGCCGAGCTGCGGGATGGAGCGCGTGCGGCTGTATGATGAAAAAGGCAATCGCGGGCGTAAGGAAGGCGTGGGGCTGTTTACCGGCGCCCTGATGGCGCGCTACCCGTGGCTGCCGGTGGAAGAGGATGGCCGGCTGCACGATCCGCTGCTGCGGGAGAATTTTGTCGAGCGCGTCTTCGCCCTGCATGAACTCAACGCCCTGCGCGCCCGCGGCCTGACCCGCCACGGCCTGCTGGCCTTTCATAGCCGCTACAAGCTGCAGCTGCTGGCTCACCACCAGGCGGGCTACCGCGAGATCGGCCCGTTCGTCGCCTCGCTGCATGAATGGGAGGATCTGGAGGCTTTCTTCGAGGTCTACCGCGAGAAGCTGATGGCGATCCTCAAGCGGCCCGCCTCGCGGAAAAACCACACCAACGTGCTGATGCATATTCAGGGTTATTTCCGCGACCAGCTGAACAGCCGCCAGCGCGGCGAGCTGCGGGAGGTGATCCTCAACTATCGCGCCGGGCTGCTGCCGATCCTCGCGCCGCTGACGCTGCTTAAGCACTATCTGGCCGAGTATCCGGATCGCTACCTGCAGGCGCAGAACTATTTTGACCCCTACCCGCAGGATCTTGCCCTGCGCCTGACGGTGAACTGAGCGAACCTGGGCCAGCTGCCCGGCGGCGCTGCGCTTGCGCGGGCCTACGGGGGGGTATCCCGTAGTTCTCCTCAGGAACGTAGGCCGGATAAGGCATTTATGCCGCCATCCGGCACTACCGCGGGTGCGGCGCCTGACCGCCCGGCGGCACTGCGCTTGCGCGGGCCTGGGAGGGGATCCCGCAGGCCTCCTCAGGAACGTAGGTCGGATAAGGCATTTATGCCGCCATCCGGCACTACCGCGGGTGCGGCGCCTGACCG
>NZ_JBEAJA010000033.1:0-18293 GCF_040064755.1 Klebsiella sp. GB_Kp056
TGATCGGCTCGGCGATCGCCGCCGGGGTGATGCTCAAGTACGTGCTGGCGATGTAACAGAGGAATAAGACAATGGAAGATACCGTATTACTGGATAACCAAAGAATACAGACCTCCGAACAGAGCAATATTATTCTCAGGTCGATACGGGCGATTGATTTAGTGAATCATCTGACACCGGAGCTAGGCATCATTGAGATCCTCAGCGAACAGTTCAATGTGCAGAAAATACTAGTGACTTGTCTTTATGCCGGACAGCAGCTTGCCATGGAACGGCGGATAGTATTGCCGCTATTACCCGAGTCGCTCTATTTGTTGGGTGGGGTAGTGATGGCCGCCGGAAAGTCAGTGGGAAAAAGAGAGACTCTCACTCACAACCGCCTGTGCGATGAGGCGGGAAAACTGCTTAACGACGATGCGGCCAGGGAGAGCTTTGATGTGATAAGAAGCATTGCTCTGCCGGTTTACCGCCGGCTGGTCAAAGAGCGGCGTACCCACGTCGCCTCTTTATTGCAGGCTATGCTGCATATTCTTGCCTGGCGTAGTGAAAGCGCATGGGCGCGGGACCAGGCGCAAAGAATGCTCTGGGCTGGTGGAGTGTTTGGACGGGGAGGAGTAGATTCGCTGATCGCCTTTGACCACACGTTGGCAGAAAAAGAGATAACATTCCCGTCTCTGCGCGAGTTGTTAACCGTGACGGCATTTCTGGCCCACTTCCCTGCGGGCCCGATCTTTGCTGATTAACAAACGCTGCCCGGTATGGCTATCGGGTGGTTACTGAGGCGGCAGGCAGACGCCAATGCCGCCGATGCCGCAATAGCCGTGCGGGTTCTTATACAGATACTGCTGGTGATCGTCCTCGGCATAGTAGAACGGTTTGGCGGTGGCGATCTCGGTGGTGATGTGCCGGGTATCGTGCGCGTCGTTCATCGCCGCCTGGAAGCGCGCGAGGCTGGCCTTTGCCGCTTCCGTCTGTTCCGGCGTCAACGGGTAAATCGCCGAACGGTACTGGGTGCCGTGGTCGTTACCCTGTCTCATTCCCTGCGCCGGGTCGTGATTTTCCCAGAACACCTGCAATAACTGCTCATAGCTGATGACCTGCGGATCGTAGACCACGCGCACCGCTTCCGCGTGACCGGTCTGGCCGCTGCACACTTCGCGATAGGTCGGATTGGGCGTATAGCCGCCAGTGTAGCCGGCGGCGGTGCTGTAAACCCCCGGCAATTGCCAGAACAGACGTTCAACTCCCCAGAAGCAGCCCATGGCGAACAGCGCGACTTCCATCCCCGCCGGGACGTTGGTCATCGAGTGGCCGTTAACTGCGTGGAGCGTCGCCACAGGCATCGGGGTATTGCGTCCAGGCAGCGCATCCGCCTGGGCGACAAGATGCGTTTTATCAAATAGACTCACGGTGGGCCTCTCAATACAGAAATCGTCGTTAAGGTTGTAACGAAGCGTGTCTTTTAACACAATAAATACGCGTAATACGTCTAGATTAATACATAAGAATTATTTGGGTTATTGCCACTTTTTCAACCCTACGTTGTTAGGGTTTTGTTAAGCCGTGGAGCGGCGCCAGTGTTTCCTGTAGGGGGAAACAGGGATATTCAGGAGAAAATGTGCTAAAAATCCGCCAGTTATGTGTCACCAGCCTTTTGCTGGTCAGCGGGATCGCCAGCGCAGCGAATGTGCGTTTGCAGGTTGAAGGATTATCCGGGGAGCTGGAGAAAAACGTTCGCGCCCAGCTTTCCACCATCCAGAGTGATGAGGTCACGCCGGATCGTCGCTTTCGCGCGCGCGTCGATGACGCCATTCGCGAAGGTCTGAAAGCGCTGGGGTATTACGAGCCGACGATTGAATTTGATCTTCGTCCGCCGCCGAAAAGGGGCCGTCAGGTGCTGATCGCCAAAGTGACCCCGGGTGAGCCGGTGCGCATTGGCGGCACCGAGGTGATTCTGCGCGGCGGCGCCCGCACCGACAGCGACTATCTGGCGCTGTTGAAAACCCGCCCGGCCATCGGGACGGTGCTCAACCACGGCGATTACGACGGTTTCAAGAGCTCCCTGACCCGCGTCGCCCTGCGCAAAGGCTACTTTGACAGCGAGTTCAATAAAAGCCAGCTGGGGGTCTCCCTCGACCGCCATCAGGCGTTCTGGGATATCGATTACGACAGCGGCGAACGCTATCGCTTTGGCCACGTCACCTTCTCCGGATCGCAAATCCGTGATGAATACCTGCAAAACCTCGTGCCGTTTAAAGAGGGCGACTACTACACCTCTCAGGACCTGGCCGAGCTAAACCGCCGCCTGGCGGCGACCGGGTGGTTCAGTTCGGTGGTGGTGGCGCCTGATTTTGCTAAATCACGGAAAACCAAGGTGCTGCCTCTGCAGGGCGTTGTCTCGCCACGCAAAGAGAACACCGTGGAAACCGGGGTAGGGTACTCCACAGACGTCGGTCCGCGGGTAAAAGCCACGTGGAAAAAACCGTGGATGAACTCCTATGGCCACAGCCTGACCTCCAGCGTCAGCCTCTCCGCACCGGAGCAGCAGTTCGACTTCACCTATAAAGTCCCGCTGCTCAAGAGCCCGCTCGAGCAGTACTATCTGATGCAGGGCGGCTTTAAGCGTACCGATCTCAATGACACCCAGGCTGACTCTACCACCCTTGGATTGTCGCGTTTCTGGGAGATGTCGAGCGGCTGGCAGCGGGCGATCAACCTGCGCTGGAGCCTGGACCACTTTACCCAGGCGAACGTCACCAACACCACCATGCTGATTTACCCCGGGGTCTCGGTGAACCGCACTCGCTCCCGCGGCGGCCTGATGCCCACCTGGGGCGATTCCCAGCGCTACTCGGTGGACTACTCCAACACCATGTGGGGCTCGGACATCAACTTCATCGTGATGCAGGCCCAGGACGTCTGGATCCGTACCCTTTATGACCGCCACCGCTTTGTGGTGCGCGGCAACCTGGGCTGGATCGAAGCGGACAACTTTGACAAGGTGCCGCCGGACCTGCGCTTTTTCGCCGGGGGCGATCGCAGTATTCGCGGCTATAAATACAAATCCATCTCGCCAAAGGACGATGACGGCAAGCTGATCGGGGCCTCGAAGCTGGCCACCGGCTCGCTGGAATATCAGTACAACGTCAGCGGCAAATGGTGGGGCGCCGTGTTTGTCGATAGCGGCGAAGCGGTCAGCGATATTCGCGAAAGTGATTTTAAAACCGGCGCCGGGGTGGGCGTGCGCTGGCAGTCGCCGGTGGGGCCGATCAAGCTGGATATCGCCCGGCCAATCGGCGACAAAGAAGAGCATGGTTTACAGTTTTACATCGGTCTGGGGCCTGAATTATGAGTTTATGGAAGAAGATAAGCCTCGGCGTCTTAATCGTGCTGGTCCTCCTGCTGGGCACCGTCGGGTTCCTGGTGGGCACCACCACCGGCTTGCATCTGGTGTTCAAAGCGGCGGATCGCTGGGTACCGGGGCTGGAAATCGGCAAAGTGACCGGCGGCTGGCGTGATTTAACCCTCGATAATGTCCGCTATGAGCAGCCCGGCGTGGCGGTCACCGCCGGCCAGTTTCATCTTAGCGTCAGGTTGCGCTGCCTGTGGGACAGCAGTCTGTGCGTAAACGACATCTCGCTGCGCGATATTTACGTCGCCGTCGATACGAAGAAGATGCCGCCCTCTGCGCCGGTCGAGGAAGAGGACAGCGGGCCGCTGAATCTCTCCACCCCTTATCCGATCGCCCTCAGCCGCGTCGCGCTGCATAACGTCAACGTCAAAATCGACGATACCGCGGTCTCTGTGCGCGATTTTTCCACCGGCCTGAACTGGCAGGAGAAAAACCTGACCCTGACGCCGACCTCGCTGCAGGGGCTGCTGATCGCCCTGCCGAAGGTGGCGAAAGTAGCGCAGGAGCAGGTGGTTGAACCGAAAATCGACAACCCGCAGCCGCAGGAAAAACCGCTCGGCGAGACGATGACCGACCTCTTCTCGCAGCCGGTGCTGCCGGCGATGACCGACGTCCATCTGCCGCTGAACCTCAATATTGAGGCGTTCCGCGGCGAGCAGCTGCGCCTCACCGGCGATACCGATATCACCGTGTATAACCTGCTGCTGAAAGTCAGCAGTATCGACGGGCAGATGAAGCTCGACGCCCTCGACATCGACTCCGATCAGGGCAAAGTCACCGCCTCGGGCAGCGCCCAGCTGCAGGATAACTGGCCGGTAGACATCACCCTCGCCGGAACGCTGAACGTCGACCCGATGAAAGGGGAGAAAGTGCAGCTGAAGGTGGGCGGCGAGATACGTAAAACGCTTAAGGTCGGGGTGGACTTAAGCGGGCCGGTAGCGGCCACGCTGCGGGCGGACGCGCAGCTGGCGGAGGCCGGGCTGCCGCTCAATATGGAGCTGAAGAGCAAGCAGCTCGCCTGGCCGTTCAGCGGCGAGAAGCAGTTCCAGGCCGACGACGTCCAGCTGAAGTTCAGCGGCAAAATGACCGACTACGCGCTGGCCTTCTCCACCGCGGTGAAAGGCCAGTCGCTGCCGCCGGCGAAAATCGCCCTCAACGCCAAAGGCAATGAGCGGCAGATCAATCTCGACAAGCTGACGGTCAATGCCCTGGAAGGGAAAACCGAGCTGAAGGCGCTCCTCGACTGGCAGCAGGCGATCAGCTGGCGCGGCGAGCTGACCCTCGATGGCATCAACACCGCCAAAGAGGTGCCGGACTGGCCGTCGAAGCTCAACGGCAGGATCAAGACCCAGGGCAGCCTGTACGGCGGCAGCTGGCAGATGTCGGTGCCGGAGCTGAAAATTACCGGCAACGTGAAACAGAACAAGGTGGATGTCTCCGGCTCGCTGCAGGGCAACAGCTATCTGCAGTGGAAGATCCCGGGGCTGCATCTGGCGTTAGGCCCGAACAGCGCCGATATCAAAGGCGAGCTGGGGGTGAAGGATCTGAATCTCGACGCCACCATCGATGCGCCGCACCTGGATAATGCGCTGCCGGGGCTCGGCGGGACGGCGAAGGGGCTGGTGAAAGTGCGAGGCACTGTCGATGCGCCGCAGCTGCTGGCGGACATCACCGCCCGTGCGCTGCGCTGGCAGGAGCTGAGCATCGCCCAGGTTAACGTCAAAGGGGATGTGAAATCCACCGATCAGATTGGCGGCAACCTGGACGTGCGGGTGGATCGCATCAGCCAGCCGGGGGTGAATATCAGCCTGGTGCAGCTCAATGCCAAAGGCACTGAGAAGCAGCATGAGCTGCGGCTGCGGGTGCAGGGCGATCCGGTTTCCGGCCAGCTGGCGCTGGCGGGCAGCTTCGATCGTCAGGCCGAGCGCTGGAGAGGCGCGCTAAGCGATACCCGCTTCCAGACGCCGGTAGGGCCGGTAGCGCTGACGCGCAGTATTGCGCTGGACTACCGTAACCAGGAGCAGAAAATCAGCATCGGGCCACACTGCTGGACCAACCCGAACGCCGAACTCTGCGTGCCTGAGACCATTGACGCGGGCGCCAGCGGGCGGGCGCGGGTGAATCTCAACCGCTTCGACCTGGCGATGCTTAAGCCGTTTATGCCGGAGGCGACCCAGGCCAGCGGCGTGTTTACCGGTAATGCCGATGTCAGCTGGGACACCACCAAAGAGGGGCTGCCGCAGGGCAAAGTAACCCTCAGCGGGCGCAACGTCAAAGTGACCCAGGTGGTCAATGACGCCCCGCTGCCGGTGGCGTTCGATACGCTGAACCTCAGCGCCGACCTGCATAACAATCGCGCGGAGCTGGGCTGGCTTATCCGCCTGACCAACAATGGCCAACTGGATGGGCAAGTGCAGGTCACCGACCCGCAGGGGCGGCGTAACCTCGGTGGCAACGTCAATATCAGCAACTTCTCGCTGGCGATGATCAACCCGATTTTCGCCCGCGGTGAAAAGGCGGAGGGACGGCTCAACGCCCGTCTGCGCCTGGGCGGCAACGTGAAAAGTCCGCAGCTGTTCGGCCAGATGCAGCTAAGCGGGGTGGATATCGACGGCAACTTTATGCCGTTTGATATGCAGCCGAGCCAGCTGGCGATGAACTTCAACGGCACGCGCTCGACCCTGCAGGGGACGGTGAACACCCGTCAGGGGCAAATCGCCCTTAGCGGGAACGCCGACTGGACGCAGATCGATAACTGGCGGGCGCAAATTGCGGCGAAGGGCAGCCGGGTGCGGATCACCGTGCCGCCGATGGTCCGTCTCGATGTATCGCCGGACGTGGTGTTTACCGCCACGCCAAGCCTGTTCAACCTCGATGGCAAGGTGGATGTGCCCTGGGCGCGGATCGTGGTCAACGAGGTGCCGGAGAGCGCGGTCGGCGTGTCGTCGGACGAAGTGATGCTCGACAAAAACCTCAAGCCGATTAAGCAGCAGAGCGCCGGGATCCCGATCAACAGCAACCTGACGATCCACGTCGGCAACAACGTTCGTCTGGAAGCCTTCGGTCTGAAAGCGCGTCTGACCGGCGATCTGAAAGTGGCGCAGGACAAGCAGGGGCTGGGACTCAACGGGCAGATCAATATTCCGGACGGCCGCTTCCACGCCTATGGCCAGGATTTGATTGTGCGCAAAGGGGAGCTGCTGTTCTCCGGTCCGCCGGATCAGCCGTTGCTGAATATCGAAGCGATTCGTAACCCGGATGCCACCGAAGACGACGTGATCGCCGGCGTTCGCGTCACCGGCTCCGCCGATCAGCCGAAAGCGGAGATCTTCTCCGACCCGGTTATGTCCCAGCAGGAAGCGCTGTCTTATCTGCTGCGCGGCCAGGGTTTGAGCAGCGGACAGAGCGATAGCGCCGCGATGACCTCAATGCTTATTGGTATGGGGGTTGCACAAAGTGGTCAGGTTGTGGGTAAAATCGGCGAGACGTTTGGCGTAAGCAATTTGGCGTTGGACACCGAAGGGGTAGGCGACTCTTCCCAGGTGGTGGTCAGCGGCTATGTACTGCCGGGTCTGCAGGTAAAATACGGGGTCGGTATCTTCGATTCCCTGGCGACGCTGACTTTACGTTATCGCCTGATGCCTAAGCTATATGTGGAAGCGGTGTCTGGCATCGACCAGGCGCTCGATTTGCTCTATCAGTTTGAGTTTTAGCAATGCGAATATTTGTTTACGGCAGTTTACGACGCAAACAAGGCAACAGCCACTGGATGACCAACGCCCAGTGGCTGGGCGCTCATAGTGTCGACGATTATCAGCTGTACAGCCTGGGCCACTATCCAGGCGCGGTGCCCGGCGAAGGCACAGTACATGGTGAAGTTTATCGTATTGATGCATCGACGCTGGCCGAACTGGATGCGCTCCGCACCAAGGGGGGCGAGTATGCGCGCCACCTGATTCAGACGCCTTACGGCAGCGCATGGATGTATGTCTATCAACGTTCCGTTGAGGGTTGTACGTTGATAGCGAACGGCAACTGGTTGGATCGCGACCAGTATTAACCACGACAGCGCCACCTTCGGGTGGCGTTGTTTTTTCTGCGCCCGCCTCTTACCAGAGCGGCAGATAATCTCTCGCCAGCCACATCGTGGAAGCCAGCGTCGTCAGCGCGTGGAATAACTGCCGTTGTCCAGGCGGCGGGCGCCGAGATACAGAGGCTGATGGGTCTTCAGGCAGTCAAAAAGCGAGGGGTCGTTAAAATAGCGTTTATCGGTATAAAAGACATGGTCGCCGGCGATAAGGCGCAGATACCCCTGTTTTTCAGAGGCGGCGGTTGTGAAGCCAGAAAAGTTAAGCGTGAAATAGCGAACGCTTTTCACGGGACACCCTCCATGGTGTTATCGCGGCTATCCGTGCCGCAATCAGGCAGGGTATGACCCTGCCTGAGACAGAATTACTTCTGCTTAGCGCGCTCGAAAGAGGCAACGATTTCAGCTTTCGCCGCTTCTGCGTTGTCCCAACCGTCGACTTTAACCCACTTGCCTTTTTCCAGATCTTTGTAGTGCTCAAAGAAGTGAGTGATCTGGGCTTTCAGCAGTTCCGGCAGGTCGTTCACATCGTTGATGTGATCGTATTCTTTGCTCAGCTTGGTGTGCGGTACCGCAACCAGTTTCGCATCTTCACCGGATTCGTCGGTCATCTTCAGAACGCCAACCGGACGGCAGCGGATCACGGAGCCCGGCTGCAGCGGGTACGGGGTCGGGACCAGCACGTCAACCGGGTCGCCGTCCAGGGACAGGGTGTGGTTGATGTAGCCGTAGTTGCACGGATAGAACATCGCTGTGGACATGAAACGGTCAACGAACAGTGCACCGCTCTCTTTGTCGACTTCGTATTTGATGGGATCTGCGTTCGCCGGGATCTCGATCACGACGTAGATGTCTTCCGGCAGATCTTTGCCCGCAGGTACGTTGAGTAAGCTCATGTCTGTTTCCTTTAAAATGTATGGCAAACAAGTGCTCGGTATTATAGCCAACTCACATCGAATGTCTTCGCTTCTTTTTCCCGATCTCGCCGTGGAGTGCTCTGAATTTTGCGCGCAATAATGGCATGAAAATCCATAAACATAGCCACATCATGAATAAATTTATGTAACCGTTTTCATTGCATGTGATTGATTTATCAAACCGCTTAAAAAAACGTCATAAACCGCAACAGCCGCGCTCCCTGCGAAGCCTTATCGGCTCTCCGCTGGGCAATGGGGCCGCCATTAACATCTCATTTACTTTTTTGAAGTGTGATGTAACGCATTCAGTTACATCACCGATTGTCTATAGTTTGTCCGCAGGTGAGATTTTAACCAACAATAACCCTACGAGGATACCCTTATGTGGAAGCGCTTACTTCTTGTCACAGCAGTTTCCGCAGCTATGTCGTCTATGGCGATAGCTGCCCCGCTAACCGTAGGTTTTTCGCAGGTCGGTTCTGAATCCGGCTGGCGTGCGGCAGAAACCAGCGTCGCGAAAGAGGAAGCCGCCAAGCGCGGTATCACGCTGAAGATCGCCGATGGTCAGCAAAAACAGGAAAACCAGATCAAAGCGGTGCGCTCCTTTATCGCCCAGGGGGTAGACGCGATCTTCATTGCGCCGGTGGTGGCTACCGGCTGGGAGCCGGTGCTGAAAGAGGCGAAAGAGGCCAAAATCCCGGTCTTCCTCCTCGACCGTTCCATTGATGTGAAAGATAAAGATCTCTACATGACCACCGTGACCGCCAACAACGTGCTGGAAGGTCAGCTGATTGGCGACTGGCTGGTGAAAACCGTCGACGGTAAGCCGTGTAACGTCGTGGAACTGCAGGGCACCGTCGGGGCCAGCGTGGCCATCGACCGTAAGAAAGGCTTCGCTGACGCCATCGCCAAAGCGTCGAATATCAAAATCATCCGCTCTCAGTCCGGCGACTTCACCCGCAGCAAAGGGAAAGAGGTTATGGAGAGCTTTATCAAGGCTGAGAATAACGGCAAAAACATCTGCATGGTATTCGCTCATAACGACGATATGGCCATCGGCGCCATCCAGGCCATTAAAGAAGCTGGCCTGAAGCCGGGCAAAGATATTCTGACCGGCTCCATCGACGGCGTGCCGGATATCTATAAAGCGATGATCGCCGGCGAAGCCAACGCCAGCGTCGAGCTGACGCCAAATATGGCCGGCCCGGCGTTTGATGCGCTGGAGAAATACAAAAAAGACGGCACCCTGCCGGAGAAGCTGACCATTACCAAATCGACGCTGTATCTGCCGGATACGGCGAAAGAAGAGTTAGAGAAGAAGAAAAATATGGGCTACTGAGTGGATAGCCCCTCATCCCGCCCCTCTCCTCAGCCGGAGAGGGTAACAGGCAGCGTTCCAGCAACCCCGGCAAGCACAGCGCGAGCCGGGGCAACCTGACATCATTTGAAGGTGATATCGATTATGAGCGCCGAGGCACACCAGGAGATCCTTCGCACCGAAGGACTCAGTAAATTCTTCCCCGGCGTTAAGGCGCTGGATAACGTCAACTTTAGCCTGCGGCGCGGCGAAATCATGGCCCTGTTGGGCGAAAACGGCGCCGGGAAATCGACGCTGATCAAAGCGCTTACCGGCGTTTACCATGCCGATCGCGGCACTATCTGGCTGGAAGGCCAGACCATTTCCCCGAAAAATACCGCCCATGCCCAGCAGCTGGGGATCGGCACTGTCTACCAGGAAGTGAACCTGCTGCCCAATATGTCGGTGGCGGATAACCTGTTCATCGGCCGTGAGCCGCGGCGGTTTGGCCTGCTGCGGCGGAAAGAGATGCAGGCCAGGGCGACGGCGCTGATGGCCTCCTACGGCTTTTCCCTCGATGTGCGCGAGCCGCTGAACCGCTTTTCAGTGGCGATGCAGCAGATCGTCGCTATCTGCCGGGCCATCGACCTGTCGGCCAAGGTGCTGATCCTCGACGAGCCCACCGCCAGCCTCGATACCCAGGAGGTGGAGATGCTGTTTACCCTGATGCGCCAGCTCAGGGATAACGGCGTCAGCCTGATCTTCGTCACCCATTTTCTCGACCAGGTCTATGCGGTCAGCGACCGCATTACCGTGCTGCGCAACGGCAGCTTCGTCGGCTGCCGCGAGACCCGCGAACTGCCGCAGATTGAGCTGGTGAAAATGATGCTGGGCCGCGAACTGGACCACAACGCCCTGCAGCGGGCGGGCCGAACCCTGCTGAGCGATAAGCCGGTGGCGGCATTTGAAGGCTACGGTAAAAAAGGCACCATCGCCCCGTTCGACCTGCAGGTGCGTCCGGGCGAAATCGTTGGCCTCGCCGGCCTGTTGGGTTCCGGCCGCACGGAAACCGCCGAGGTGATCTTCGGTATTAAAACGGCGGACAGCGGGAAGGCGTGGATCAAAGGCAAACCGCAAACCCTGCGTTCTCCGCATCAGGCCTCCTGCCTCGGGATCGGCTTCTGTCCGGAGGATCGCAAAACCGACGGCATTATCGCCGCCGCCTCGGTGCGGGAAAATATCGTCCTCGCTCTGCAGGCGCAGCGCGGCTGGCTGCGGCCAATACCCCGGCGCGAACAGAACGAGATCGCCGAGCGCTTTATTCGCCAGCTGGGGATCCGCACCCCCAGCGCGGAGCAGCCGATCGAGTTTCTCTCCGGCGGCAACCAGCAGAAGGTGCTGCTTTCCCGCTGGCTGTTGACCAAACCGCAGTTCCTGATCCTCGATGAGCCGACCCGCGGCATCGACGTCGGCGCCCATGCGGAAATCATTCGCCTGATTGAAACCCTCTGCGCCGATGGCCTGGCGCTGCTGGTCATCTCCTCTGAACTGGAGGAGCTGGTGGGTTACGCCGATCGGGTCATTATCATGCGCGATCGCCGGCAGGTGGCCGAGATCCCGCTCGCCGAGCTCTCTGTACCGGCGATCATGAACGCAATTGCGGCATAAGGAGTAACCCATGATGCCTCGATCTCTTTCGCAAACCGGCCCGGAGAAGCGACGCTTCACCTGGCCGAAGGGCACTCCGCAGATCATTGCCCTGCTGCTGGTTCTGCTGGTCGACAGCCTGGTGGCGCCCCATTTTTATCAGGTGGTGCTCCAGGATGGCCGCCTGTTTGGCAGCCCAATCGATATTCTCAACCGCGCCGCCCCGGTGGCGCTGCTGGCCATCGGCATGACGCTGGTGATCGCCACCGGCGGTATCGACCTGTCGGTGGGGGCGGTGATGGCGATAGCCGGCGCGACGGCCGCCTCGATGACCGTCGCCGGTCACAGCCTGCCGGTGGTGCTGCTGGCCTCGCTGGCGGCGGGCGCGCTGGCCGGGCTGTGGAACGGCATTCTCGTGGCGGTCCTTAAGATCCAGCCCTTTGTGGCGACGCTGATCCTGATGGTGGCCGGACGCGGGGTGGCGCAGTTGATCACCGCCGGGCAGATCGTCACCTTTGATTCCCCGGCGCTGGCGTGGCTCGGCAGCGGATCGTTCCTCCTGTTTCCGACGCCGGTGATCATCGCCGCCGCGACCCTGCTGCTGTTCTGGCTGTTTACCCGCAAAACGGCGCTGGGCATGTTTATCGAAGCGGTAGGGATCAATATCCGCGCGGCGAAAAACGCCGGCGTCAATACCCGCATCGTGGTGATGCTGGCCTATGTCCTGAGCGGCGTCTGCGCGGCGATCGCCGGGATCATCGTGGCGGCGGACATTCGCGGCGCGGATGCCAATAACGCCGGGCT
Source organism: Klebsiella sp. GB_Kp056 (assembly GCF_040064755.1). Lineage (NCBI taxonomy): Bacteria > Pseudomonadati > Pseudomonadota > Gammaproteobacteria > Enterobacterales > Enterobacteriaceae > Klebsiella > Klebsiella sp. GB_Kp056. Next base: position 12,165 of record NZ_JBEAJA010000033.1, read on the forward strand.
ATGGCTTGAGCTGGACGCCATTCTGGCGGTGGTCATCGGCGGCGCTTCGCTGATGGGCGGGCGCTTCAACCTGCTGCTGTCGGTGGTGGGGGCGCTGATTATCCAGGGAATGAACACCGGGATTTTGCTCTCCGGCTTCCCGCCGGAGCTCAACCAGGTGGTGAAAGCGGTGGTGGTGCTGTGCGTACTGATTGTCCAGTCGCCGCGCTTTATCGGTTTACTGAAAGGGGTACGCGGCCATGATAAAACGTAATTTACCGTTGATGATCACCCTCGCGGTGTTTGTGCTGGGCTATCTCTACTGCCTGACGCAATTCCCCGGCTTTGCCTCGACGCGGGTGATCTGCAATATCCTGACGGATAACGCCTTCCTCGGGATCATCGCCGTGGGCATGACCTTCGTGATCCTCTCCGGCGGGATCGATCTGTCTGTCGGGTCGGTGATCGCCTTTACCGGCGTCTTTCTCGCCAAAGCGATTGGCTTTTGGGGAATATCACCGCTGGTAGCGTTTCCGCTGGTGCTGGTGATGGGCTGCGCCTTCGGCGCGTTTATGGGGCTGCTGATTGACGCCCTGAAGATCCCGGCCTTTATCATCACCCTCGCCGGCATGTTCTTCCTGCGCGGCGTGAGCTATCTGGTGTCAGAGGAGTCGATTCCGATTAACCACCCGGTGTACGACACCCTGTCCGGGCTGGCATGGACCATTCCCGGCGGCGGACGCCTCAGCGCCATGGGGCTGCTGATGCTGCTGGTGGTGGTGGCCGGTATTTTTGTCGCCCACCGCACCCGCTTCGGCAACCAGGTGTATGCCATTGGCGGCAACGCGACGTCGGCGAATTTAATGGGGATTTCCACCCGTAGCGCCACGATCCGTATCTATATGCTCTCCACCGGGCTGGCGACGCTGGCCGGGATCGTCTTTTCCATTTATACCCAGGCGGGCTATGCGCTGGCGGGCGTCGGCGTGGAGCTGGACGCCATTGCCTCGGTGGTGATCGGCGGCACGCTGCTTAGCGGCGGCGTCGGCACTGTGCTGGGAACCCTGTTCGGGGTGGCGATCCAGGGGCTGATTCAGACCTACATCAACTTCGACGGCACCCTCAGCTCATGGTGGACCAAAATCGCCATCGGCATTTTGCTGTTTATCTTTATCGCGCTGCAGCGTGGGCTGACCGTGCTGTGGGAAAACCGGCAGAATGCGGCGGTCACGCGGGTGAGCGGGGCGGGGAGTCGCTAAGAGAGAGGCTCCTCCCGCAGGCGCGGGAGGAGCGGGCAGGGCGCTTAGGCGTCCGGGAACGACTTAATAAAGTTCTCGACGTCTTCCACCATGTGGTTGTTGCCGACGAAGAAGGAGCGGCGCTGGTGCAGGCTTTCCGGAACAATATCCAGAATACGCTCTTTACCATCGCTGGCCTTACCGCCCGCCTGTTCGGCGAGGAAGGCCATCGGGTTGCATTCATACAGCAGGCGCAGCTTGCCGTCCGGGTGGCTGGCGGTGCTTGGATAGAGGTAGATGCCGCCTTTCAGCAGGTTGCGGTGGAAGTCCGCCACCAGCGAGCCGATATAGCGTGAGGTATAAGGACGCTGAGTCGCTTTGTCCTCTTCCTGGCAGTACTTAATGTACTTCTTCACGCCCTGCGGGAATTTGATGTAGTTGCCTTCGTTAATGGAGTAGGTATTGCCCTTCTCCGGGAAGCGCATGCGCTCCTGGCACAGACAGAAGACGCCGAGGGACGGGTCGTAGGTGAAGGCGTGGACGCCGCAGCCGGTGGTATACACCAGCATCGTCGAAGAGCCATAGACCACATAGCCCGCTGCCACCTGTTTGTTGCCCGGTTGCAGGAAATCTTCTTCTGTCACCGGCGTGCCAACAGGCGTCACGCGGCGGTAGATAGAGAAGATCGTACCAACAGAGACGTTAACGTCGATGTTAGAGGAGCCATCCAGAGGGTCCATCAGCACCACGTATTTGGCGTGTTCACACCCTTCGAAGACGACAATCTCATCTTCTTCTTCAGAGGCGATCCCGGCAACAATATCGCGTGCTCGCAGTGCGGCTTTTAATTTTTCATTCGCGAACAGATCGAGTTTTTGCTGCACCTCGCCCTGAACGTTTTCAGCACCGCTGGCACCCAGGATATCGACCAGACCGGCCTTGTTGATATCGCGGTGGATGATCTTGGCGCCCAACTTTATTGCTGACAACAAAGCAGTCAGCTCACCGGTGGCGTGGGAGAACTCGTGCTGCTTTTCAACAATAAACTCACCTAACGTTTTCATAACTCGTTCCCTGCATTTTTATGTTGAGTAAAACGAACGCAACAATCTTAACAAAGAATCAAAAAAGTGCGCACTAGTGAATCGCGCCAGCAAAATACAGATTCGCCTGAAATGCATTTCGCCAGGGCCCGGGATATGGGTAAAATGTGCCCCGGATAAGAGAAGGAAATGACGAATGCGCATTCATATTTTAGGAATCTGTGGCACGTTTATGGGGGGCCTGGCCATGCTGGCGCGCTCCCTCGGTCATGAGGTAACGGGGTCGGATGCTAACGTCTATCCGCCGATGAGCACCCTGCTGGAAAACCAGGGGATTGATTTAATTCAGGGCTATGACCCCAGCCAGCTGGAGCCCCGGCCGGACCTGGTGATCATCGGTAACGCCATGACTCGCGGCAACCCGTGCGTTGAAGCGGTGCTGGAAAACAATATTCCCTATATGTCCGGCCCGCAGTGGCTGCACGACTTCGTGCTGCGCGATCGTTGGGTGCTGGCCGTCGCCGGGACCCACGGCAAAACCACCACCGCCGGCATGGCGACCTGGATCCTTGAAGCCTGCGGTTACCAGCCGGGCTTCGTGATCGGCGGCGTGCCGGGCAATTTTGACGTCTCTGCGCGCCTGGGCGACAGCCCGTTCTTCGTCATTGAAGCGGATGAATACGACTGCGCCTTCTTCGACAAGCGCTCCAAATTTGTTCACTACTGCCCGCGGACGCTGATCCTCAACAACCTTGAGTTCGACCACGCGGATATCTTTGACGACCTGAAGGCGATTCAGAAGCAGTTCCACCATCTGGTGCGCATCGTGCCGGGCAAAGGCAAAATTATCCTGCCGGAGAACGACATCAACCTGAAGCAGGTGATGGCGATGGGTTGCTGGAGCGAGCAGGAGCTGGTGGGCGAGCAGGGCCACTGGCAGGCGAAGAAGCTGAACGCTGACGCCTCGCAGTGGGAAGTGCTGTTCGACGGTGAAAAGGTCGGCGAGGTGAAGTGGGCGCTGGTCGGCGAGCATAATATGCATAACGGCCTGATGGCCATTGCCGCGGCGCGTCACGTCGGGGTACTGCCGGCGGATGCCGCGAACGCGCTGGGCAGCTTTATCAACGCCCGCCGTCGCCTGGAGCTGCGCGGCGAAGCCAATGGCGTCACCGTGTATGACGATTTCGCTCATCATCCGACGGCCATCCTCGCTACGCTGCAGGCGCTGCGCGGCAAAGTGGGCGGCACCGCGCGCATTCTCGCCGTGCTGGAGCCGCGCTCTAACACCATGAAAATGGGCGTCTGCAAGGACGATCTGGCGCCGTCTCTTGGCCGCGCCGATGAGGTGTTCCTCCTGCAGCCGCAGCATATCCCGTGGCAGGTGGCGGAAGTGGCGGAAGCCTGCGTCCAGCCGGCTCACTGGAGCGCCGACGTCGATACCCTGGCGGAGATGGTGGTCAAAACCGCCCATCCTGGCGACCATATCCTGGTGATGAGCAACGGCGGCTTCGGCGGCATTCATCAAAAGCTGCTGGATAAACTGGCGCAAAAAGCGGCCGCGACAGAGTAACGTCCCGCCTCCGGTCACTGCCCTCCGCGTGAGGGCAGTTTTGTTTTTACCAACAGGGATGGTGTGATGCTTACCCGCGAAAGCGTACTTTCTACCGACTCGCCCCATTTCGCCATGCTGGACGCGCTCTACGCGCGCGCCTTTCCTTGGCACGAGCAGCGCGAAAGCGAGGCCAAGCGTCAGGCGCTGAGCAACGCGCACTACGCGCTGGAGGCGTGGTTCGATGAGGAGGTATTTATCGGCCTCAGCGGCTGCTGGCAGTTTGCCGGCTACTGTTATGTCGAACATTTGGCGATCGACGATACGCTGCGCTCCCGCGGCTATGGTAAACAGCTGCTGGCGCAGATCCTGACGCGCGCGCCGCTGACCATTCTGGAAATCGATCCGCTGAGCAGCGAGATCGCCCATAAACGGCTGCGCTTTTATCAGTCGATGGGATTCCACGCTAACCCCTGGGCGCATCGTCATCCGACCTATCATCAGGGCATCGCGGATCATGAACTGCTGGTGCTGAGCTACCCGCAGCCGATCGATGAGCGACAGTATCAGCAGTTTGCCCGGGATCTCGGGCGCGAGGTGATGGGGCGGGCGTAGCCCGGCGCGGCGTACCGCTCCGGGCGTTCGGCTGGGGTATTTTTACTCTTTGGCGATCGGCGTGTCGTTCTCCGCCACTTTATTGTCGCCCTGAATCTGCGCGATTTTCTGCTCGACGGCGGCCACCTGGGCACTGTCATGCAGCAGGGTGTAGGTCAGATCAAACTGCGCGCTGGCGCCCGGCTGCAGCTGTTTTACGCGTTTTTGCTCGCGTTCAATGGTCACCGGATAGGCGTAGCTGGTCCCCGGCTCGATACCGGTGACATAGCCCTGTTTGACGGTGTCGGTGTTTTTCCACAGCGTCAGGACCGGCAGCTGGCGGGTGTCGAACTGAATGGAGGCTCCTTTATCGCCCGCTTTGTTGACCACGGCGGCCAGCGTCTGGTGATTTTCATCGGCCAGCGGCTGAATATTAAACACCATCTCGTCAAAGTCTTTGGTCGGCCCCTGATAGGTTTGCCAGGTTTTTAATCCGCTCTTAGCGTAATCATTGAACGGGCTGATGCTGGACATCGGGGCGAGGAAACGTGCGCCTTCTTCCAGAATCGGGGTGCCGAAGTTGCTGTGGTAGATGATCTGGTAATCATGCGGATAGTCGGCGTGATTGGTTAAGACATCGTGCAGGCTGAAGCTGTTGCTGCCCGGGATATAGCGCAACTCGGTCATGGTTTGCAGATCGGCTTTTTTGAAGGTGCTCTCTTTCACCAGCCCGCGGACGCGAATTTCATACGGCGCGCTGTCGGCCACCTCAACCTCCACCAGAGAGGCCGGCGTGTTGCCTGCCTTGCCGTGCAGGGTATAAATTTGCCCGTCCGCGGTCACCGGATGGCCGGTCCACTCATAGCCGCAGCGGACCATCATCTCGTTGAACCCTTCCAGCCAGCCGAGCCCGTTGCGACTCTCCAGGTTGATAAACGCCGGGTTAACAACCTCTTTGACCGGCGAATCCCAACCCATCCGGCTGCCGAAGCCTTCCACTCGCAGCAAGTTCATGCCGCGCGTCGGGCTGAGGGTGATGGTCAGGCCGTCTTTACTGCGTATGGTGAGGATTTTGCTGCCTTCCTGCTTGCCGCCGTGCAGGACTTTCTGCTCAATGCTGAACGCATGGTCTTTCACCTTCAGCTGATCGCTGCCGATCTGCCAGTTTCCTTTATCCATGCCCTCTTCAGCATTCGTCAGCACCCATGTTTTTGCCGCGGCGGAGCCAGAAACCAGCAGAGCGATAGCCGTCAGAACCAATGTCTTTTTCATTTTTATTCCCTTTTTGCTGAATCGATTGTGTCATTGACGTGTGAAATCTACCGGCATGGGGGTGATTAAAATGTGAAGCGCCTCACCTGGTGAGAAAGTGGCCGTTTTTAAGATGTTAAATGCGATAGTCGTCGGATTATTGTGCTAAACCATGCTTAATTATCACCACAAGATGTGATCTGCATTGCTTTAAGCTTTAACGATTCAGCTTTAGAGAAGGCAATAAACGACAGTCTCGTTGTGTGGACTTGGGGGCTCAGGGGAACCCCCTGCTGGCGCGATGCTTGCGTTGAAGAAGGGGGAGGTGTGCCGGATAAGGCCTGGCCGCCATCCGGCACAACAACGGGAATAGCGTTGGATACAGCCTGCCCGGCGGCGCTGCGCTTGCGCGGGCCTACGGAGTTGAGCAACTGTTTGATAACTCAGGTTCAGCAGCCTTCCGTAGGCCGGATAA
>NZ_JBEAJA010000034.1:0-18171 GCF_040064755.1 Klebsiella sp. GB_Kp056
AGTGGTGACCTCGCTGGTCATCGCGCGTCCGCATAACGACATCAACAAAATCGTCTCGCATTACAAAATTGCGGACTAACGGAGAAACCTGATGAAAGAAGCGCTTGGTCTTATCGAAACCAAAGGTCTGGTGGCCTGTATTGAAGCCGCGGACGCGATGTGCAAAGCCGCCAACGTCGAATTGATTGGCTATGAAAACGTCGGCTCCGGCCTGGTCACCGCCATGGTGAAAGGCGACGTCGGCGCGGTCAACGCGGCGGTAGACTCCGGCGTGGAAGCGGCGAAACGCATTGGCGAAGTCGTCAGCTCTCGCGTCATCGCGCGTCCCCATAACGACATCGAAAAAATCGCGGCGCAGCACAAAGCATGACCTGACAGGGCACGCCCCGTCCCCACTCTTTTCGTCTGATGAAGGATAGACTCATGATTGAACTGGATAACGATTTGCAGTCCCGGCAGAACGCCCGGGAACTGGTGCGCAACGCCAAAAAGGCGCAGGCAATGCTGGCCACCTTTTCGCAGCAGCAAATCGACGCCATCGTGAAAAACGTGGCCCAGGAAGCAGCGCACCACGCTGAAGCGCTGGCGAAAATGGCCGCGGAAGAGACCGGTTTTGGCAACTGGCAGGACAAAGTGCTGAAAAACCGCTTCGCCTCGCTGCGCGTCTACGACGCCATCAAAGATATGAAGACCGTTGGCATCATTCATGACGACCCGGTAAAAAAAGTGATGGACGTGGGCGTGCCGCTGGGCGTGATTTGCGCGCTGGTACCCTCAACTAATCCAACCTCTACGGTTATCTACAAAGCGCTGATTGCCCTCAAGGCCGGCAACGCCATTATCTTCTCCCCGCACCCGGGCGCGCGTCAGTGCAGCTGGAAAGCGATTGAGATCGTCAAACGCGCGGCGGAAGCGGCCGGCGCGCCGGAGGGCAGCGTCGACGGCATCACCCAATTGACCCTCGAAGCCACCTCAGAGCTCATGCACAGCAAAGACGTTTCGCTGATCCTCGCCACCGGCGGGGAAGGCATGGTGCGCGCGGCCTACGCGTCCGGCACCCCGACCATCAGCGGCGGCCCGGGCAACGGCCCGGCATTTATCGAACGCAGCGCCGATATCCATCACGCGGTGAAAGACATCATCACCAGCAAAACCTTCGATAATGGGGTGATTTGCGCCTCCGAGCAGTCGATCATTGTCGAAGGCTGCATTTACGATGAGGTTCACCGCGAGCTGGAAGCGCAGGGCGCTTACTTCATGAATGAAGATGAAGCGGCGAAAATGGCGGCGCTGCTGCTGCGCTCGAACGGCACCATCAACCCGAAAGTGGTCGGCAAAACCGCGCTGTACCTCAGCCAGATGGCCGGCTTCTGCGTCCCGGCCAGCACCAAAGTGCTGATCGCCGAGCAGACCACCGTCTCGCCGAAAAACCCCTACTCGCGGGAAAAACTGTGCCCGGTACTCGGCCTGTACGTGGCAGAGGACTGGAAAGCCGCCTGCCACCGCGTGGTAGAGCTGCTGACTAATGAAGGGCTCGGCCATACGCTGGTGATCCACACCCGCAACCAGGACGTCATCCGCCAGTTCAGCCTCGAAAAACCAGTCAACCGCATCCTGATAAACACCCCGGCGGCGCTCGGCGGCATCGGCGCCACCACCAATATCTCCCCGGCGCTGACCCTCGGCTGCGGCGCGGTCGGCGGCGGCTCCAGCTCCGACAACGTCGGCCCGATGAACCTGCTCAACATCCGCAAAGTCGGCTACGGCGTGCGTTCGATTGACGAACTGCGCGCCCCGGGCAGCCGCCCTGAACCGCAGCCGACCATCGTCACGTCGGCGAGCGATCCGCAGCGCAGCATTCTCGATGACGTGCGTTTCAGCGCCCCGGCGAGCGCTGCGCCAGCACACCCGGCAGGCAGCGATGACCGCTTCGCCAGCCCAGGCGCCGCAGCGAATGCGGAAGGCGCAATCAACGAGCAAAACGTGGAACGCGTTATCCGCCAGGTGCTGGAGCGCCTTGCTAAGTAACGCACTGATATAAGGCGATAAAACGATGATTCTCGCAAAGGTGACCGGCCATGTTGTCGCCACGCAAAAATGCGATGAGCTGCGCGGCAGCAACCTGCTGTTGATCACTCGCTTAGATGACAAACAGCAGCCGATGAAGGACCAGACCTGGGTCGCCGTCGATAACGTCGGCGCCGGTATGCACGACATCGTGCTGGCGGAAGAGTACTTCGCGCTCAATAAAGAGCGCTACAAAGCGATGTCGGTGGTCGCCATTGTTGAGAAGGTGTTTCGGGACGCCGAACAGGAGTGAATAGCCCAATGAGTGAATTTTTACTGAAACCGCGGATTTGCTTCGGTCAGGACGCCCTCTCGGTGCTGAACGAACTTTCCGCCCGCAGCGTGCTGCTGGTGACCGATCAAGCGATGGTGAAGTTTGGCCTCGCCGAGCGCGTCACCGCCCTGCTGCGCCAGCGCGGGATCGCCTGGCAGGTGTGGGACGACGTGGTGGCGGATCCGGATATCACCACCGTGGTGCGCGGTATGAAGCTGATGGATAACCACTACCCGGATCTGGTTATCGCGCTCGGCGGCGGTTCGGTTATCGATGCCGCCAAAGCGGTTATTTTCTCCCTGGCGCAAACCCGTCCGCTGGCAGGCCGTCCCCGTCCGTGCTTCGTCGCCATCCCGACCACCAGCGGTACCGGTTCGGAAGTCACCGCCTTTTCGGTGGTGAAAGCCAACGCGGAAAAACTGGTGCTGGTGGATGCGTCATTGCTGCCGGATATCGCCATTCTGGACCCGGCGCTGGTGGCTTCGGTGCCGCCGGCAATTACCGCCGACACCGGCATGGACGTGCTGTGTCACGCCCTTGAGGCCTACGTCTCCCGCGCCGCCAGCGACTTTTCCGACGCCCTGGCGGAGAAAGTGGTGCAGCAGGTATTTCGCTATCTGCCAACCTGCTGGCGCAGCGGTGACGACCTGCAGGCGCGCGAAAAGATGCACAACGCCTCCTGCATGGCGGGGATGGCCTTCACCAACGCATCGCTGGGGATCACCCACAGCCTGGCCCACGCGCTCGGCGGCGTCTTCCGCGTGCCCCATGGCCGCGCCAACGCCCTGCTGATGGCGCACGTCGTCGCCTGGAACGCCGATTTCCACGGCCAGTGCGACACCTTCGCGGCGCATAAATATGCCCGCCTGGCGCATCTGCTGGATCTGCCTGCCGCCTCGCCGCGCCAGGGCGTCGCCAGCCTGCTGGTCGCCATTCAGGCCTTAAAAGACGAACTAAGCATGCCCTCCGGCATCAGCGAAACCGGCATCGAGGCGGCTGAATTCGACCGCCGTTTGCCGGAGATGGTTGGCCAGGCGCTGCGCGACAGCTGCACGCCAACCAACCCACGTACGCCGGACGCTAATGCGTTAACCGAGCTTTATCGCCATGCGTGGTCCGGTTGCCCGGAATCGCCCGGCGGCGCTCCGCTTGCACGGGCCTACGGGTAACGCGCGAGTAGGCCGGGTCAGCGCAGCGCCACCCGGCAACAATGCGGGCAACTAACAAGAACATCTGGAGAATACTTCATGGCACACTACAACTTAACGCCGCGCGTAAAAGTGCTGGCAGACCGTTTACTCGCCCAGAAAAGCACGCTGTGCACCGAACATGCCACCACGCTGAACGCTCTGGATGGCGATATCGCGGGCGTTCCCGCCGCCGTGAAACCGGCGCGCCGTTTCTATGAACTGATGCGCCAGCTGCCGCTGACCATCAGCCCCGATGAACTCATTGTCGGCAACCAGAGCCGTAAACCGCACGGGGCGATTTTCCATGACGAAAACGCGACCCGTCGCCCATCGGCTTTCCAGTTCCTCAACCTCAATAGCGATCTGGATTCGCCGGACTACAGGCTGGTGGTCGAAAAAGGGGTGCTGGCGATTAAGCACCAGCTGGAAGAGAAAACCCGCGCACTCGGCAGCGCGGTCAGCCGCAGCGGTATGGATGAAGTCAACGGCTGCCGCGCCGCCATCTACGCCTGCGACGCCCTGCTGGCGCTGGCGCAAAATCTGGCCAACAGCGCCGAGCAGCTGGCGGCGGCGGAGACCAATGCTTATCGCAAAGCCGAGCTGCTCGATAGCGCAGCCATTCTCCACCACGTGCCGGCCCATCCGGCGCGTAATTTCAAAGAAGCCTGCCAGGCGTTCTATCTGTTCCAGCTGGCGCTCCAGCTGGATAACGGCAGCTATGCAGTCAACCCGGAAGGGGCGGACAAAGCGCTGCTGCCTTACTTCCAGCGCGATATCAATAGCGGCGCGCTGAATACCCAGCAGGCGTATGAAATCGTGGAGTGCCTGTGGTTCAAGCTGGCGGAACTGAGCGAAGTCCGCGCCGCCTGCGCCATTGACGGCTATCCGATGCTCGACGCCATGCTGCACGGCGCAGCGTTTGACCATGCTGAAGTGAATGAACTCTCGGCGATGTTTATCAGCGCCCAGCGTAACCTCAGCGCGCTGAATCTGCCGGTGCGTCTGTTTAGCGGCGTACAGCAGGTCAGCCACGCCCCGTTTGCCGCCTGCGCCGACACGCCGGTGATGGAAGGGTTAACCCCGCGTATGCAGCGCCTGCGCAACCACTACCTGACGGTACGTCCGAGCGTCTCTATCTATCGCGCGCTGGCCTTTACCGAAGTGGTGAAAGCCAACCCCGGCATGCCGACAATTCTGCTGCGCGCCAAAGCCTTCCGCCACGCCTGCGAAACCGCGCCAATTCTGATTCAGGACGATGAGCTGATCGTCGGTCATCCGTGCGGCAAGCCGCGCGCGGGCGCCTTCTCGCCGGACATCGCCTGGCGCTGGGTACGCGACGAGCTCGACACGATGAGCACCCGCCCGCAGGATCCGTTTGAGATCAGCGAAGCAGATAAAAAAACCATTCGCGAAGAGATCGTCCCATTCTGGGAAGGCCGTTCGCTGGATGAGATTTGCGAAGCGCAATACCGTGAGGCTGGCGTCTGGGCCTTCAGCGGCGAGACCTTCGTCAGCGACCTCTCTTATCACCAGATTAACGGCGGCGGCGATACCTGCCCGGGCTACGACGTACTGCTGTTCACCAAAGGGATGAACGGGATCAAAGCCGATGCCGAGGCGCATCTGGCCAGCCTGAGCATGGAAAATCCGGAAGATATCGACCGCATTTACTACTACAAAGCGGCGATTGAAACCTGCGAAGGGGTGGTCAACTACGCTCGCCGCATCGCCGCCCATGCCCGCGAACTGGCGGCTAAAGAGCAAAACGCCCTGCGCCGCGCCGAGCTGCTGACCATCGCCGAAGTGAACGAAAACGTGCCGGCGAATCCGCCGAAAACCCTGCAGGAAGCGCTGCAGAGCATCTGGACCGTGGAATCGCTGTTTGAAATCGAAGAGAACCAGACCGGGCTGTCCCTGGGGCGCGTCGATCAGTACTGCTACCCAATGTTCGAAGCCGATATTCGCGAAGGCCGCCTGACCCACGATACCGCGCTGGAGCTGCTGCAGGCGTTCATCATCAAATGCGCCGAGCTGATGTGGATGTCCAGCGAGCTGGGGGCGAAATATTTCGCCGGCTATCAGCCGTTTATCAACCTGACCGTCGGCGGTCAGAAGCGCTCCGGCGGCGATGCCTGTAACGACCTGACTTATCTGATCATGGACGCCGTGCGCTTCGTGAAGGTTTACCAGCCGTCGCTGGCCTGCCGTATTCACAACCAGTCGCCGCAGAAGTATATGGAAAAAATCGTCGACGTCGTCAAAGCGGGGATGGGCTTCCCGGCCTGCCACTTCGACGACTCCCATATCAAGATGATGCTGCGAAAAGGCTTCGATTTCGAAGACGCCCGCGACTACTGCCTGATGGGCTGCGTTGAGCCGCAGAAATCCGGGCGCATCTACCAGTGGACCTCCACCGGCTACACCCAGTGGCCTATCGCTATCGAGTTCGTGCTTAACCGCGGGCGGATGGTGCTGTTCGATAGCTATCAGGGGCTGGACACCGGCGACCTCCGCGACCTGCGCACCTTCGAAGCATTCGACGCGGCGGTGAAACAGCAGATCGCCCATATCGTGCGCCTGTCGGCCATCGGCACCGTCATCAGCCAGCGCGTCCACCGCGATGTGGCGCCGAAGCCGCTGATGTCGCTGCTGGTCGAAGGCTGCATGGAGAGCGGCAAAGATGTCGCCGCCGGCGGCGCGATGGTCAACCACGGTCCGGGGCTGATTTTCTCCGGTCTGGCGACCTACGTCGACTCGATGGCGGCGATCCGCAAGCTGGTGTTCGAAGAGAAGAAATACACCCTTGAGCAGATCCGCGATGCGCTGCTGGCCAACTTTGAAGGTTACGAAGCGCTGCGCCGCGACTGCCTGAACGCGCCGAAATACGGTAACGACGATAACTATGTCGATCAGTACGCGCTCGATATTACCGAATGGACCGAGAAAGAGTGCCGTAAGTACAAGATGCTCTACTCGACCCTCAGCCACGGCACCCTGTCTATCTCCAACAACACGCCCATCGGCGAGCTAACCAACGCCACGCCGAACGGCCGCCTGGCGTGGATGCCGCTCTCCGATGGCATCAGCCCGACCCAGGGCGCGGATAAGCAAGGCCCGACGGCGATTATCAAGTCGGTCAGCAAGATGAACGTGGAAACCATGAACATCGGCATGGTTCACAACTTCAAATTCCTCAAAGGGCTGCTGGATACCCCGGAAGGTCGCCATGGCCTGATTACCTTGCTGCGTACCGCCTCGATTCTCGGCAATGGGCAGATGCAGTTCAGCTATGTCGATAACGAAGTGCTGAAGAAGGCGCAGCAGGAGCCGGAGAAATACCGCGACCTGATCGTTCGCGTCGCCGGCTACAGCGCCTACTTCGTTGAGCTGTGCAAAGAGGTCCAGGACGAGATCATCAGCCGTACGGTGATTGAGAAGTTCTAGTTCTCTTAAAGAGAATTAAATGAGCTGTATTTGAGAAATAACCGGAAGTTCTCCGTCCCGTAACGGGACGGAGCGGGAGGCAAGCGTGATCGCAAAACAAGAATTAACGGGCCGAATTTTCAATATCCAGAAATATTCGATCTATGACGGCGATGGCATTCGCACGCTGGTGTTTTTTAAGGGCTGCAACATTCGCTGCCCGTGGTGCGCCAACCCGGAAGGGCTGAGCAGTCAGTTCCAGGTGATGTTCTCGCACGACAAATGCATTAACTGCGGCGACTGCGTCAGCGTCTGTCCGGCGGGTATTCATTATCGGGCGGAAGAGAATGGCGAAATGAAGCACTTCGTCGACCGCCATAAAGACTGCATCGGCTGCCGCAAATGTGAAGAGATTTGCACCCGGAACGCACTGGACATTATGGGCAAGGACGTCACCGTCAGCGAGCTGATGGAGATCATCATGCAGGACTACGACTTCTACATCTCCTCCGGCGGCGGCGTGACCATCGGCGGCGGCGAGATGAGCCTGCAAACTGATTTTGCCGTCGCCTTATTCAGCGAATGCAAAAAGATGATGATTAACACCGCCGTCGAAACCCAGGGCACCACACCGCTTGCCAACTACCAGAAGCTGGCGCCGGTCACCGACACCTTCTTATTCGACATTAAGCAGATTAACAGCGAACACCACAAGGCGATGCTCGGCATCGGCAACGAAGGGATCCGCCGCAATCTCGAATGGCTGGTGGATTCCGGCGCCAACGTCATTGTGCGTATGCCGCTCATTCGCGGCTACAACGACTCATTCGACGCCATTACCGGCGCCATTGATTACGTACAGAAGCTGGCGAAGCGCGGGAATATCCGCCGCATCGACATGCTGCCGTACCACCAGCTGGGACGCAAAAAGTACGAACGCCTGGATATGCCCTACCCGATTAGTCAGGACCCGTCTTATTCAGCGGATGAACTGGACCGGCTGGAAGCCTTCTTCCGGCAATTTGATTTTGATATTCGCTTAGTCCGCCATTAACAGGAGCCGACCATGAAAAGTTTAGGCGTAATTGAAACGCGAGGATGGGTCGCCGCCATTCAGGCCGTCGACGCCGCCTGTAAAGCCGCGGGCGTGACCTGCATTGGCTATCGCAAACCAGGCTCCGGGCTGGTGAGCGTCTGCTTTGAAGGGGAAATCAGCGCCATCCACACCGCTATCGAACGCGGCGTGGCGGTTGCCGGCGCCGAGCACACCGTGAAGTCGTTGGTTATTGCCCGCCCGGAGCGCTGCGTGGTTGAAGCGTTGAGCAACCTCAAAGGCAACCCGCCGTGCGAGGAAAAAATAGCCGAACCGGTAGTTATCGCCGCCCCGGCCCCCATCGTCCCGCCTACCGCCCCGAGCGAAACAGAAGATAAACATCCGGCGCTGAAGAAAGGGAAGAAGTCATGATCGACACCGTGGTTCGCGAAAAAATCGCCGCCCGCCTGAGCGCAACGGCGCCGGCGATCCCGGTGGGGATCTCCAACCGCCACGTCCATCTCGCGCAACAGGACGTCGAGGCGTTGTTCGGTAAAGGCTACAGCCTGACGCCGTTCAAACCGCTGCGCCAGCCGGGGCAGTTCGCCGCCCAGGAGTGCGTGACCGTCGTCGGGCCGAAGGGCTCGCTGACCAACGTCCGTGTCCTCGGACCGACCCGCCCGGTATCGCAACTGGAAGTATCGCGCGCCGACTGCTTCACGCTCGGCATTCACGCGCCAGTTCGTGAGTCCGGGCAACTGGAGAATGCCGGTAGCGCTCTGCTGATTGGCCCCGCCGGTCACGTTGCGCTCCATTCGCAAGTGATTTGCGCCTGGCGGCATATTCATATGTCGTCGCAGGACGCGCGCCAGCTCAACGTCAGCAACGGCCAGAAGGTCAGCGTACGCAGCCATGGCGAACGCCAGCTGACATTCGACGAAGTGGTGGTGCGGGTGCGCGATGACTTCGCGCTGGAATTTCACATCGACACCGAAGAAGCCAATGCCGCCGGGTTGAAAAACGGCGCGCAGGTGACGCTCATCGGCTAACGGAGGCTCGCCATGACCGACGAACAGATTGAAGGTGTGGTTGCTCGTATTTTGCAGCGCCTGCGGCCGCCGGTACTGGTAATGGTCACCGCCGCTGATGGTTATCGCGCGGCGATCCGCCAGCGTCTGGCGGGAAGCGGCTATCCGCTGCGCCTCGCGCTGGAGGAAGGCCTCGCTGACGCCGCCGCGTGGCGAGAGGTAGGCGAGATTATCCCGTCATCGTCCTGGCAGGATGTCCTGCCGCCAGCGCCATGGCGGGCGGTGCTGCTGCCTTTTCTCGATTATCCGCAAGCCTCGGATCTGCTGAACGGCACCCTGCGCAATGCAGTCTCCCGCTGCGCGCACGAGGCGCTGCTGGCGGGTATTCCGGTGCTGGCGCTGCGCTACCACTGCGATCCACACAGCGAGCTCAACCAGCTGCGCGGCACGCAGGCCGGCAGCGCCTACGCCGGGCATCTGCAGGCCACGCTGGCTCGTCTGGAAGCCTGCGGCGTCTTCCTCGGCACCATGAATGAGCTGCTGGCGAAGCTGGACGCGCCCACCGCGCCAGCAGACGCCAACAGCGAACCGCGCCGTTATCTTACCGTCACAGACGTGGTGAATAATCCGGCGCTGGCAGCGGCCCCGCGCGCTCAGCTGACCGATGCGGCCATTGATTACTTAAAAAACAGAAAGATATGACCTTACCCTACGAAAAATCTGGAGCTTAACGATGTCCTCGAAAACTAAATGCTGGTTATGGATGCTGCTGGTTATCCTCTCCGAAACCTCGGCAACCTCGACGTTAAAAATGTTCGGTAGCAGTGAAGGCGGCAGCAAAATGCTGCTGCTCGGGCTGCTGATTGCGCTTTACTGCACCTGCTATTACTCGCTCTCAAGGGCGGTGAAAGATATCCCGGTCGGCCTGGCGTACGCCACCTGGTCCGGCACCGGCATCCTGGTGGTCTCGACGCTGGGAATGGCATTCTATGGCCAGCACCCGGATACCGCCGCCATCATCGGCATGGCGGTGATCGCCAGCGGCATCATTATCATGAACCTGTTCTCAAAAATGGGTTCCGAAGAGAACGAAGAGGCGGCGCCCGCCGCGCCCGCCGCCGCCATGGATAAGAACATCGCTAACTAACAGGAAAGGAATACCCTATGTTTAATCTCGGATTTTTATGGCTGGCGCTGTCTATCGGCTCCGAAATCACCGGCACCTCGATGATCAAAAAGACCAACGGTTTCAGCAAACTGGCTCCTTCGGTGTTGGTGGTCTGCGCCTACGGCCTCTGCTACTTCGCCCTCACCCGCGCGATGAGCACCATCCCTGTGGGCGTGGCCTACTCGCTGTGGTGCGGCTTCGGTATCGTCGGCGTGACTATCTGCTCGATGATCCTCTATAAGCAGAAACCGGACCTGGCGGCCATTATCGCCATGGCGCTGATTATCTCCGGCGGCGTGATCATGAACGTCTTCTCGACCATGTAACATGGTCTTTTATCCTGTTTCCCGGCCTGCGCGGACAGTCCCTCGGCCCGCGCAAGCGCAGCGCCGCCGGGCCTTTTACAAAACAGGTTTACCCCACTATGGTTTCGTGGCAGGATAAAAAGATGAACAGAAACGCGATCGTAACCTATCCCCGCCGTTGGTGGCTGCCTGCATAACAGGCGGCACGATACACGTTTCCATTTTCAAAGCCGCCGGAAGGCGGCTTTGGTGTTTTCAGGACGTCTTTCGGCTGAACAGTCTGATAAGGAGTCCCTGATGAACCATCCGCAAACCATCCTCACTGGCGACCGCCCCACCGGCCAGCTACATCTTGGCCACTACGTCGGCTCACTGCGCCAGCGCGTCGCGCTGCAGCACGACCACCAGCAGTTTATCCTGATCGCCGACCTGCAAGGGCTCACTGACAACGGCAGCAACCCGCAAAAAATAAGCCATCATATTCTCGAAGTGATGGCCGATTATCTGGCCGTCGGCATTGACCCCAGGCTCACCACGATCTGCCTGCAGTCCGCCCTGCCCGCGCTGGCGGAGCTCAGCGCACTGTATATGAATATCGTCACCGTCGCCCGTGTGGAACGTAATCCGACGGTCAAAAATGAGATTGCCCAGAAGGGATTCGCCCGTTCGCTGCCGGTGGGCTTTCTCGCCTATCCGATTAGCCAGGCGGCCGATATCACCGCCTTCAAAGCCGAACTGGTGCCAGTGGGCGACGATCAGCTACCGATGATTGAGCAGACCAACGAGATCGTCCACAAGATGAATAGCCTCACCGGCGCGCCAGTGCTGCGCCACTGCAAGGCGCTACTCAGCGAAGTGAGCCGCCTGCCGGGCGTCGACGGCAACGCCAAAATGTCGAAATCGCTGGGCAATACGCTGACGTTATCGGCCAGTGAAGAGGAGATCCACCGCGCGGTCAGCGCGATGTATACCGACCCGACGCACCTGAGAGTCAGCGATCCGGGGCATGTCGACGGCAACGTGGTGTTCACCTATCTCGACGCTTTCCATAGCGATAAGGCACTGGTGGCTGAGATGAAAGCCCACTATCAGCGCGGCGGGCTGGGGGATCGCCAGTGTAAAAATGAACTGGAAACCTGCCTGCAGGCGCTCCTGGCGCCGATCCGCGAACGGCGGGCCACCTTTATTCAGGATAAAGGGATGCTGCTGGAATTGTTGCGTCAGGGCAGCGAGCGCGCCCACCAGTTGACGCAGCAGACGCTGCATGAGGTGAAACGAGGTCTGGGGCTGCCGGTCCTGTTCTGAGGTGATGAAAGGTTTCCGATAGTGGATATTTTGTTAACGCGCCGACAAGACCCTGCCTTTAGTGTGGACAACACCGTCGCGGATGTTACTATCACGTTAACGGTAGCTCTCACTATGCGTGTTTCATTAAGGCCAGGATCGCTGATGATGACCACATAAGTAGTACAGCGTTCGGCTGCGCATCGGCGCGGTAGAGCGCTGCGTCAGCGGCCCTTCCCCACTCATTCGTCCTTCGCAAGGAGGACGCTCCGCCCGCCGGAGAAGACACGCGTATCACTTCGCACAGGGAATCAAGCGAGTCGCGTATGGACAAAATAAAGAAACGTTGGACAGGGTATTTTGTCGGCTTACTGGTGGTACTCGCCGCCGCAGCATGGTGGCTGCTGCGCCCGCCGGGCCTCCCGGAGGGTTTTGCCAGTAGCAACGGACGAATCGAAGCCACCGAGGTGGATATTGCCAGCAAAATCGCCGGGCGTATCGACACCATTCTGGTCAAAGAGGGTCAGTTCGTGCACCAGGGAGAGGTGCTGGCGAGAATGGATACCCGTGTACTGAACGAGCAGCGTCTTGAAGCCGCCGCGCAAATCAAGGAAGCGGAAAGCGCGGTCCTGGCCGCCAGAGCCTTGCTCGATCAGCGGCAAAGTGAAATGCGCGCCAGCGAAGCGGTAGTGAAGCAGCGTCAGGCGGAGCTGGATTCCACGGCGAAACGCCATGTTCGCTCAAACACCCTCTCTCAGCGCGGCGCCGTCTCCGCTCAGCAACTGGATGACGATCGCGCGGCGGCGGAGAGCGCTCGCGCGGCGCTGGAGTCGGCGAAAGCCCAGGTCTCAGCCGCCCGCGCCGCCATCGAGGCCGCCCGCACCAGCATTATTCAGGCGCAAACCCGCGTCGAAGCCGCCCAGGCGACCGAGCGGCGGATCCTCGCCGATATTGACGATAGCGAGCTGAAAGCCCCCCGCGACGGCCGTATTCAGTATCGCGTCGCCGAGCCGGGTGAAGTGCTGGCCGCCGGTGGTCGGGTGCTGAATATGGTCGATCTCGCCGACGTCTATATGACTTTCTTTCTGCCCACCGAACAGGCAGGTCTGCTGGCGCTCGGCAGCGAAGCGCGCTTGATCCTCGATGCCGCTCCGGATCTGGTGATCCCGGCCAATATCAGCTTTGTCGCCAGCGTCGCCCAGTTCACGCCGAAAACGGTGGAGACCCGCGACGAGCGCCTCAAACTGATGTTCCGCGTCAAAGCGCGCATCCCGCCGGAGCTGCTGGCGCAGCACCTGGAGTATGTCAAAACCGGTCTGCCCGGCATGGCTTACGTGCGGCTGGATAACCAGCAGTCCTGGCCTGAAGCCCTGACGGTGAGGTTGCCGCAATGATACTGACGCCACAGGATACCTCGCCCCCCGTCGCCCGGCTGGACAACGTTGGCCAGCGCTTCGGCACCACCGTGGCGCTGCGGGATATCAGTCTGGCTATCCCGGCGCGGCGCATGGTCGGCCTGATTGGCCCGGACGGCGTCGGCAAATCGAGCCTGCTCTCTCTCATCGCCGGGGCGCGGGCCATTGAGCAGGGTAACGTGATGGTGCTCGGCGGGGATATGCGCGACGTTCATCACCGCCGCGAGGTGTGCCCGAAGATTGCCTGGATGCCGCAGGGGCTGGGGAAAAACCTCTATCACACCCTTTCGGTGTATGAAAACGTCGACTTCTTCGCCCGCCTGTTTGGCCACGATAAAGCCGAACGCGAATCTCGTATCAACGAGCTGCTGCAGAGCACCGGGCTGGCGCCGTTTCGCGATCGCCCGGCGGGTAAGCTCTCCGGCGGGATGAAGCAAAAGCTGGGGCTCTGTTGCGCCCTTATCCACGACCCGCAGCTGCTGATCCTCGATGAACCCACCACCGGCGTCGACCCGCTTTCCCGGGCGCAGTTCTGGGAGCTTATCGACAGCATTCGTCAGCGCCAGCCGGAGATGAGCGTACTGGTGGCTACCGCCTACATGGAAGAGGCTGAGCGCTTTGACTGGCTGGTGGCGATGAACGCCGGCGAGGTGCTGGCGACCGGTACCGCTGCGGAGCTGAAAGCGCAGACCGGCAGTCAGACGCTGGAGCAGGCGTTTATCGCCCTGCTGCCGGAAGCGCAGCGCCAGGCGCATAAGGCAGTGGTAATCCCGCCGCGCGACGACCGCGAGGAAGAGATCGCCATCGAAGCCCGTGGGCTGACCATGCGCTTTGGCGACTTCGTCGCCGTCGACCACGTTAACTTCCGCATCGCCCGCGGTGAAATCTTCGGCTTCCTCGGCTCCAACGGCTGCGGCAAGTCCACCACCATGAAGATGCTCACCGGCCTGCTGCCCGCCAGCGAAGGCGAAGCCTGGCTGTTCGGCCAGCCGGTCGACCCGAAAGATATCGCTACCCGCCAGCGGGTGGGCTATATGTCGCAGGCTTTCTCGCTCTATAGCGAACTGACCGTCCGGCAAAACCTCGAACTGCACGCCCGCCTGTTTCATATTCCGGACGGCGAAATCCCCGGTCGGGTGGCGGAAATGAGCGAGCGCTTCATGCTCAGCGAAGTGGAAGACGCCCTGCCCACCGCCCTGCCGCTGGGCATCCGTCAGCGTCTGTCGCTGGCGGTGGCGGTCATCCATCGCCCGGAAATGCTGATCCTCGACGAACCCACCTCCGGGGTCGATCCGGTGGCACGGGATATGTTCTGGCAGCTGATGGTCGACCTCGCGCGTCAGGATCGGGTGACCATTTTTATCTCCACCCACTTTATGAATGAGGCAGAACGCTGCGACCGCATCTCGCTGATGCACGCCGGCAAGGTGCTGGCCAGCGATACGCCGCAGGCGCTGGTCGAGCAGCGCGGTGCCGCCAGCCTCGAAGAGGCGTTTATCGCCTGGCTCCAGGAGGCGCAGCCAACCGCCGCAGCTCCTGAGGAACCTGCGCCAGCTGCAGCATCCCATCCAGAACGCGCGGCCCCGCGCCAGGCCTTCAGTCTGCAACGGCTGTTCAGCTACAGCCGCCGCGAAGCGCTGGAACTGCGCCGCGATCCGGTGCGCTCGACGCTGGCGCTGCTGGGAACGGTGATCCTGATGTTTATCATGGGCTATGGGATCAGCATGGACGTCGAGGATCTGCGCTTTGCGGTACTCGACCGCGATCAAACCCTCAGCAGTCAGGGCTGGTCGCAGAATATCGCTGGCTCACGTTACTTTATCGAACAGGCGCCGCTGCGCAGTTACGATGAGCTCGACCGGCGGATGCGCGACGGCGAGCTGGCGGTGGCGATAGAGATCCCGCCGAACTTTGGCCGCGATATCGCCCGCGGCACGCCGGTGCAAATCGGCGTCTGGGTGGATGGCGCAATGCCAAACCGCGCGGAAACGGTACGCGGCTACGTGCAGGCCATGCATCTGGCCTGGCTGCAGGAGATGGCCGCCCGGCAGAGCAGTCCGCAGCGCGCTACCTCTCTCATCTCCATTGAGACCCGCTATCGCTATAACCCGGACGTGAAGAGCCTGCCGGCCATCGTCCCGGCGGTGATCCCGCTGCTGCTGATGATGATCCCGGCGATGCTCAGCGCCCTGAGCGTGGTACGCGAGAAGGAGCTCGGGTCGATCATCAACCTGTACGTGACGCCGACCACCCGCAGCGAATTCCTGCTCGGCAAGCAGATGCCTTACATCGTACTGGGAATGTTTAACTTCTTTTTGCTGTGCGCGCTGTCGGTCTTCGTCTTTGGTGTATCACATAAGGGCAGCTTCCTGACGCTGGGCCTGGCGGCGCTGCTCTATGTCACCATCGCCACCGGACTGGGACTGCTGATCTCAACCTTTATGAAGAGCCAAATCGCCGCCATCTTCGGCACCGCCATCATTACGCTCATCCCGGCGACCCAGTTCTCCGGGATGATCGATCCGGTGGCGTCGCTGGAAGGCCCCGGGCGCTGGATTGGACAAATCTACCCGACCAGCCACTTCCTGACTATCGCCCGCGGCACCTTCTCCAAGGCGCTGAATCTCAGCGATTTGTGGGGCTCCTTTATTCCCCTACTGATTGCGGTGCCGCTGGTGCTCGGGCTGAGCGTGTTGCTGCTGAAGAAACAGGAGGGGTGATGCGCGGATTACGTAATATTTATAACCTCGGCGTTAAAGAGCTGCGCAGCCTGCTGGGTGATAAAGCGATGCTGGCGCTGATCGTGTTTGCTTTTACCGTGTCGGTGTACTCCTCAGCTACGGTGATGCCTGGCTCGCTGCACCTGGCGCCGATTGCGGTTGCCGATATGGATAAGTCGCAGCTCTCTTCACGCATCATTAACGCTTTCTACCGCCCCTGGTTTCTCGAACCGGAGCTGATCACCGCCGATGAGATGGACGCCGGCCTGGATGCCGGGCGCTACACTTTCGCCATCAATATTCCGCCAAATTTCCAGCGCGATGTGCTGGCCGGCCGCCAGCCGGAAGTGCAGGTCAACGTCGACGCCACGCGCATGAGCCAGGCCTTTACCGGCAACGGCTATATCCAGAATATTATTAACGGCGAAGTAAACGGCTTCATTGCCCGCTACCGGGAGAACAGCGTGCTGCCGGTAGAGCTGGCGGTAAGAATGCGCTTTAACCCTAACCTGGAACAGGAGCGCTTTGGCGCGGTGATGGCGATCATCAACAACATCACCATGCTGGCTATTGTCCTCACCGGCTCGGCGCTAATCCGCGAGCGCGAGCACGGTACCATCGAGCATCTGCTGGTGATGCCGGTTACGCCGTTTGAGATCATGATGGCCAAGATCTGGTCGATGGGGCTTGTGGTATTGGTGGTCTCCGGGCTGTCGCTGCTGCTGATGGTTCAGGGGATTTTGCAGGTGCCCATTGAGGGGTCGATTCCACTGTTTATGCTGGGGGTGGCGCTCAGCCTGTTCGCCACCACCTCGATCGGCATTTTTATGGGCACCCTCGCCCGCTCGATGCCGCAGCTGGGGCTGCTGATGATCCTGGTGCTGCTGCCGCTGCAGATGCTCTCTGGCGGCTCCACGCCGCGGGAAAGTATGCCGCAGCTGGTTCAGGATATCATGTTGACCATGCCGACCACCCACTTCGTCAGTCTGGCGCAGGCGATTCTGTACCGCGGCGCCAGCTTCAGTATCGTCTGGCCGCAGTTCTTAACCTTGCTGGCTATCGGAGCGGTGTTCTTTACTATCGCCCTGCTGCGTTTTCGCAAAACGATTGGTCAGATGGCGTAAGGGCTTAAGAAGGGCCGTCGACTCCCGGCGGCCCGAATGGTTTATTTGTGGCGATTCATAAAGTGGCGAAGACCCCAGGTGAAGGCCATCGCCATGCTGAAGAGAATGAACAGCAGCACCACCCAGCTGATGGAGATGCGCAGCAGCGTGCCGGGGGTCATAAACGGCTGCAGATAGACAGTGAAGGACTGGGCGGGTGATTTCCCCAGCAGTTCATACAGGTTATCCGTCAGCCACACGCCGACCCGGCAGAACAGCCAGATTATCGCTGGCCAGCAGAGCAGCACCAGAAAGGTAAAGCGCTCCTGAAGGTAGGTGAAGAGCCGGCGCAACGGCGACCAGTTAAGCAGGATTTTCATTTCTATTCTCATATTGCCAGCCGATAACCAGAGCAGATAACGCAAGGTACGTCGGGCAGCATCCATACAGGCAATCATCCCTCTTTGTATATCAAATTTGCTGTCATATAAACCAGATCAAGTTAACAAAGTGTTAATGATATAGCGGATCAAGCCCAAAAACCGGCAAGATGCATACCCATTGTTGCAATAAATGGGGAGTGAAGTCCTCAGCGGCGGAAATAATTTCGTAATTTCGCTAACGCGTTAATATTCCGAAAGAAGAAGCAGCGCTATTATTTCGCAGAGCACAAGATAATAGCGCTGAAATAGAGAGAGATATTTAACCGTAGCTACTGATAATTATTTTTCGACTCGTATCATTGGATAAATTCACGGTACGAGCGACCACACCACGCGCGTAATTCTCAGTATTTTTCGAGGCAAAAAGATAGGTATTTTATCCGCAGCGTTGCAGAGGTTGTTTATTCACCATACCCGTGTTGCAGGTTTCTGACACCACCCGCCCGGAGAGCGTCAGGTTGGCGGGTTAGCGAAGCAGTAGCAGGACTTCAGGCGATATTTTTCCCTGAGTCGGTGCGACCTATCTTGTCCGCGCCACAGGAGGGGCGTAGCTCCATGTCGGATCCGTAGCCCCGGTAAGCGCAGCGCCACCGGGGGAGGCATACCCCACACAGCAAAAAACCCCGCACCTTTCGGGACGGGGTTCTTTTTAAACGCAAAAACAAAAAGCTCAGTCTTTCGACTGAGCTTTCTGCTTTATTTGATGCCTGGCAGTTCC